>JBIKQE010000021.1:0-17163 GCA_044349815.1 Chitinophagaceae bacterium
GTTGAACAGCTATTGGCGTCTGTAGCTATAATAGTGTATGTACCAGCGGCTGTAGCGTATGGACTAGTCTGGTTCGTACCATTTACCGCGTAGGTAATTGTTCCTGTACCACCGTTGGCGCTGAAGGTAATAGAACCATTGGTTCCATTACATGAAGCGCTCGTTGCGTTGGCGCTTAAGCTTACTGCACTTGGTTCGGTGATAGACACCACCGTTTGTGTTGAACAACTATTGGCGTCTGTAGCAATTACTGTGTACGTGCCTGCAGTTGTAGCGTATGGACTAGTCTGGTTCGTACCATTTACCGTGTAGGTAATTGTTCCTGTGCCGCCATTAGCGCTGAAGGTAATAGAACCATTTGTTCCGTTACATGAAGCATTCGTTGCGTTGGCGACTAATACAACAGATGAAGGTTCAGTAATAGTAACTGCCGTTTGTGTTGAACAGCTATTGGCATCCGAAGCTACAATAGTATATGTACCGGCGGTAGCCGAATAAGGACTTACAGTAGAACTGCCATTTACCGTGTAGGTAATTGTTCCTGTACCACCGTTGGCACTGAAGGTAATAGAACCATTTGTTCCATTACATGAAGAGTTCGTTGCGTTGGCGCTTAAGCTTACTGCACTTGGTTCGGTGATAGTCACCACCGTTTGTGTTGAACAACTATTGGCGTCAGTAGCTATAATAGTATATGTGCCGGCAACTGTAGCGTATGGACTAGTTTGTGTAATTCCATTCACCGTGTAGGCGAATGTTCCTATACCACCGTTGGCGCTGAAGGTAATAGAACCATTGGTTCCGTTACATGAAGCGTTCGTTGCGTTGGCGCTTAATACAACAGATGAAGGTTCAGTAATAGTAACTACTGTCTGTGTTGAACAACTATTGGCGTCTGTAGCAATTACTGTGTACGTGCCTGCAGTTGTAGCGTATGGACTAGTCTGTGTAGTTCCATTTACCGTGTAGGTGATTGCTCCTGTGCCACCATTGGCGCTGAATGCAATTGAACCATTTGATCCATTACATGAAGCGTTCGTTGCGTTGGCGACTAATACAACAGATGAAGGTTCAGTAATAGTAACTGCCGTTTGTGTTGAACAGCTATTGGCATCCGAAGCTACAATAGTATATGTACCGGCGGTAGCCGAATAAGGACTTACAGTAGAACTGCCATTTACCGTGTAGGTAATTGTTCCTGTACCACCGTTGGCACTGAAGGTAATAGAACCATTTGTTCCATTACATGAAGCGTTCGTTGCGTTGGCGCTTAAGCTTACTGCACTTGGTTCGGTGATAGACACCACCGTTTGTGTTGAACAACTATTGGCGTCAGTAGCTATAATAGTATATGTGCCGGCAACTGTAGCGTATGGACTAGTTTGTGTAGTTCCATTCACCGTGTAGGCGAATGTTCCTGTACCACCGTTGGCGCTGAAGGCAATAGAACCATTGGTTCCGTTACATGAAGCGTTCGTTGCGTTGGGGACTAATACAACAGATGAAGGTTCAGTAATAGTAACTACTGTCTGTGTTGAACAACTATTGGCGTCAGTAGCAATTACTGTGTACGTGCCGGCAGCAGCAGCGTATGGACTAGTTTGGTTCGTACCATTTACCGTATAGGCAATAGCCCCTGTCCCACCATTAGCACTGAAGGTAATAGAACCATTCGTTCCGTTACATGAAGCGTTCGTTGCGTTGGCGCTTAATACAACAGATGAAGGTTCAGTAATAGTAACCACCGTTTGTGTTGAACAGCTATTGGCATCCGAAGCTACAATAGTGTATGTACCAGCGGTAGCCGAATAAGGACTTACAGTAGAACTGCCATTTACCGTGTAGGCGATTGTTCCTGTGCCACCATTGGCGCTGAAGGCAATAGAACTATTGGTTCCATTACATGAAGCGTTCGTTGCGTTAGCATTTAAGCTTATGGCACTTGGTTCAGTAATAGTAACTACTGTCTGTGTTGAACAACTATTGGCATCCGAAGCTACAATAGTATATGTACCGGCGGCAGCCGAATAAGGACTTACAGCAGAACTGCCATCAACCGTGTAGGCGATAGCCCCTGTCCCACCATTAGCACTGAAGGTAATAGAACCATTGGTTCCATTACATGAAGCGTTCGTTGCGTTGGCGCTTAATACTACAGATGAAGGTTCAGTAATAGTAACTACTGTTTGAGTTGAACAGCTATTGGCATCCGAAGCTACAATAGTATATGTACCGGCGGCAGCCGAATAAGGACTTACAGTAGAACTGCCATCAACCGTGTAGGCAATAGCCCCTGTACCACCATTAGCACTGAATGCAATAGAACCATTTGATCCATTGCATAAAGCGTTCGTTACGTTGCCGGTTAATACAACAGATGAAGGTTCAGTAATAGTAACCACCGTTTGTGTTGAACAGCTATTGGCATCCGAAGCTACAATAGTGTATGTACCAGCGGTAGCCGAATAAGGACTTGCGGTAGAACTGCCATCAATCGTGTAGGCAATAGCTCCTGTCCCACCATTGGCAATAAATGCAATAGAACCATTGGTTCCATTACATGAAGCGTCCGTTGCGTTGGCGCTTAATACAACAGATGAAGGTTCTGTAATAGTAACTACTGTCTGTGTTGAACAACTATTGGCGTCTGTAGCTATAATAGTATATGTACCGGCGACAGACGAATAAGGACTTGCAGTAGCACTGCCATTAACGGTGTAAGTTATAGTACCTATTCCACCAGTCGCACTGAACGAAATAGATCCACTGCTTCCAACACAAGAGGCACTTGTTGCATCAGATACCAAGTTAATTGCTGGTGTACTCACAATATTAACTACAGATGTAGCTGTACATAAATTAATATCTGTTGCTGTTACAGTATATACACCTGCAGATAACGAAACTGGACTAGTCGTCATACCATCAACTAAATATGTGATCGGTGCCGTACCGCCTATAGACGAGAACGACAATGATGAATTATCACCATAGCACAAACCAGGTGTCACTGAGTTGATCACTTGCAATTGATCGGGCTGTGTTAATGTTATAATACTTGTAATACTGCAAGCATTTACATCGGATGCCGTAATGGTATATGTTCCAGCTAAGGTAGCAAAAGGACTGGTTTGTGTTACCCCATTTACTAAATATGAAATAGTTCCGTTACCACCTGTTGCACTAAATAAAATGGCACCGTTGGTATTATAACAAAGTGGAGGTTCTGTAGAAACACTAGCATAAGTAGGCGATTCATTATATGTGGCTGTTACATCGGCATACGATGAATTCGAACATGTTGTTGAGTAAACTGTCCAACGGTAGGTATACGTACCGTATTGAGTAACGGTAGCTATCGATGAAGCAGAAGTTGAATCGGAAAATACGGTACTTCCAGGACCGGATACTTGCGACCATTTACCAATACCAGTTGTTGGTGCTAAACCAGGCAAGGCTGAACTTGACAAGCTACAACTATTTAGCGTAGAACTTGAAACGGTTGCAATAGAAGGCTCATTGGATAAAGACAAATTCAATACCACATCATCAACCCTCATATTCGCCGAACCGGATGTAGGATTACCAGTGCCATTAAAACAATACAAACGGAAAATAATAGGGCTATTCGCTTGCGGATTAGATGCTGACAAACTAGTTTTAGTGACTAATGCCCAAGTACTTGTTGCAGCACTTAATGTATCTGTTACAATATCGCTTGAATAATTATCTAAATTGCTTCTTAATCTAAATCGTTTAGGGCCTGTGCCTGTAGCACGATAGGCAAAATTCATACCCGTCAACGACACTTTGTACCCATTGGTTGGTGTTACTTTAAATTCGTAATACGAACTGGTATCTTTGCTAAAGCCACCTACTCTAACGGTATTTGCCGCATTATAAGAAGCTGATGCACCTACATAACCACTCGAAGGTGATGTTGTAGACAACAATGTAGTGGCAAAGGGTCCTACTGGATTGCCATTCTTAAATGTATCCACAACAAAATTAGACCCCGAAATACTTGGCAAAGCAGAACCAGGTGCTGATGTTCCAAAATTCCATGTGGCTGTACATGCATTGGGAGTACAGGCCGGTAAGGTTACAGTTAAACTTTGAACAACTGGCAATGCCGCATTGTAATTTGTATTTCCCAATTGACTAGCTGTGATTTGCGTAGTACCAACACCAAAAATTGTAACAGTACTGCCGCTTACTTTAGCTACATTTGTATCTGAACTTGTATAGCTCACAGTTAAACCCGAAGAGGCTATTGCCGTTAAAGCAAACGATGGATCACTCGTTGTTTTATTCGCTAACGGATTGAATGAAATAGATTGATTAGCTATACCAACTGTTACTTCTTGCGTAACATCTGTTGCAGGATTGTAGTTAGCATCTCCTGATTGAGAAGCAGTTATTGTAGCTGTTCCAACTCCGTTAATTAATACCATACCTAAAGCATTCACACTTACAACAGCAGCATCACTTGTACTGTACGTTACTGTAAGTTCAGCACTTGACGTGGTTGCCACGGAATACGCTGGATCTCCATATAGAACTGCATTAGTTGATGTAATGGGGATAATTGTTTGATTGGCTTTTTCAATATTCGCCGTTAAGCTTAATAATTGATTTAAGGTATAATTCAATGCGTCTGAACCTGTTAAGGAATAACCACTCACGCTAATACCAATATTATTTCCTGCATTGGCAGAAACAAAATTATAGGCAGGTGTTCCAGATAAACTTACCGTATCAGTTCCAACAATACCATTCAATACCTCGGTTCCAGAAACTGTAGCTGAAGTGGTGCTATCGTAGGTTTTATTATTGGCTGTTAAACCGCTAATGCTTAACTCTTTAGTATTAACTGTATCAATTCCAGTAGGAACATTTACACTTACAGCACCTGTTGAACTCAACACAACATTTCCTGAAAATGGTGAATTTACTGGTTTAGCATCGGCTAATAAACGAACATAGATAGTTGTAGATGAAACCGAACCTGCTGCGCCTACGAATAATGGACTAATGGCATTCCCTACATTCGCACTAAAATCAGATAATATTGACACTTCATATCCTGCTGGTGGCGTGATAGAAATTGGATCAACCATAGACTGACCCGTGATTGAAAACGATGTTGCTGAACTGGCTGTACCATAAGTAGTTGACAAGTTCGAAAGGGTTCCCGATGAATATATAGTTGGTGTTAAAGAAGTGATATCGGCACTTAATGCTAACGATTGTAAACTATAGCTCGATGCCTTTGAACCTGTTAATGTATAACCAGTTACTGATACCGAAATAGCTGTGCCTGGTCCAACATTGGCAAAGGTGGCGACTGGTGTACCGGTTAATGAAACATCATCACTATTTATTACACCACTTAAAATAGCCGTGCCAGACAGAGTTGCATTAGTAGTACTATCGTAAATTCGATTATCGGCTGTTAAACCGATAATATTCACATTTTTAGGGGCTATCGTAATAATTTGCTGTACGGGTGTTGACGCATTGTAGTTAAAATCTCCATCCTGATTAGCGGTGATGGTTACAGTTCCTGCTGCTAACAAATTAATTTGACCTAAATCAATTGACGCAATCGTTGAATCGGATGTTGTATAATAAATCGGATTGATACCTGAAGTAGTTGAACTTGCATTGGGCGTGAACGAAGCATCGCCATATGTTTTCGCAGCCGAACTTGTCCAAGATATACTTTGGTTAGCTTTGCTAATAGTTAATGTTTGAGCAACATCAGTGGCTGCATTGTAGTTGCCGTCCCCAGCTTGCGACGCCGTAATAGTTACGGTACCCGCACTCACAATATGAATTTGTGCTGATATAATTTTGGCAATACTTGTATCGGAGGAAATATAAGAAACACTTAAACCCGACGAAGCAATAGCTCCGGGATTATAATTTGCATCTCCAAATGTTTTACTTTCTGTACTAGCCCATGTAATGGTTTGATTGGCTTTACTTACTGCAGACGACGGCATAGGCACATTGATGCTGTTAACACCCGATGTACAAACAAAATTTCCTGAATAGGTTCCTACAGCCGCAGTATCGGCCAAACGAACATGAACCGTGGTAAGCACCGACGATGATAAACCGCTTAATGAAGCAGTATAAGGACCGCCAACCGACGTGGCTAATTCAAAACCACTTAATGCAGCTACTGAAATAGTTGATGACAATCCTGTGCCACCTATTGTAAAGCTAGTTCCTGAAGAGGCCGTTCCATAATTGGTCGTTTGAGCCGTTAATGGGCCACCACCGACCGACATGAACGGTGTTACAGACATACAAGTTATAGTATCATTTTTGATATACCATGGCGAGTTTGTGGACGATGATTTTCTGAAACGTACATACACTGTTGAAAACGAATTGTAGGCAGATAAATCAACATTGCATTTTGTTGTACCACCCGAGGTGGTGTTGCTATGATTGTAAGTAGCCACAGTGGTAAATGGACCGGTTTGAGAAGTTGTTGAAACCTCTACAAACATATTTTTGACAGTTGCATTGCTTGTACGACGTAAATCGAATTTAAGTGCAAGCGGGTTAGATAATGCGGCTGTAGTTTGATGACCTACCTGAGATGCAAAATTCACCTCATTGGTTGCATACGTAATAGCAGAATCTAACCAACCACTTGGCGTTGCGGTAAAGTTGCCGATAGCCACACAATTGGTAGCCGCTCCATTTGCTAAAATAGTACCAGAAACTGCATACGTAACGGTAGTAGCATAGATCGATGAAGCACTTAAATCTCCTAAATAAGCTCCTGATACAGGGTTCGATTTTAATCGTATATAAATAGTTTGACTAACAATGCCTAATGTTGGGGCAACCAATTGAACAGTATCAAAACCACTACTAGCCGATGTTTTAGAAATTTCATATGCGCTTGGGGCATTGATTTGTAAATCCGACAACAAATTACTTCCGCTAACCTGAATAGCTTGTGCCGTTGAAGCAGTATTCACGCCTGTATTAAACGTTGCTATACTATTAGGTGAAAAACTAATACTCGGCTGTTCAGCCACCGTTAATACTTGTTGCACATCGCTTGCGACCATATAATTAACATTACCAATTTGAGAAGCGGTAATGGTGGTTGTACCTATAGATAATAAGGTAACAATATTCCCACTGATGGTTGCAACCAATGGATTACTACTAGTATACGTCACTGTACCCCCAGGCGCTGTAGCCAATAAAGCGAACGACCCCAATGAAATACTTCGCGTATCGGTTAATGGCAACCCTATAATAGTTTGAGCAGATTGACCAACAGTTAGTGTTTGTATAACATCAGAAGCCGCATTGTAATTATTGTCTCCACTTTGCAACAATGTAATATCAGCTGTTCCAACACCAACTATACTAACCAAACCACTGCCATTTACAGTAGCAACAGACGGATCACTGCTTGAGTAACTTACAATCAAACCCGATGTGGCCGTTGATGCTGCCGAATAAGGTGCATCGCCATACGATTTCGAAACCGATGCTGTAATCGGATTTATTGTTTGATTGGCTTTATCAACCGTTAAAGTCTGCGTAACATCAATCGCTGCATTGTAATTGGCATCACCTGCTTGCGATGCTGTAATGGTGCATGTGCCGGCACCAACAATACTAACCAAACCACTCCCATTTACAGTGGCAACAGATGGATCACTGCTTGAGTAACTTACCGTTAAACCCGATGTAGCTGTTGTAGCCACTAAATAAGGCGCATCACCATACGTAAAAGCAACTGGCGATGTTAGGGCTGTAATAGTTTGATCTGCTTTACTAATATTTGCCAATAACCCTGAAATTGTCAACAAACTATAATTAGCAGCATCACTGCCGGTTAAACTAAATCCTGTTACTGATACCGAAATACCATTGGCAACATAAACTGAACTGAATTCAGCTTGTGGCGTTCCTGCCAAACTCACCACATCAGCCCCTTCAATGCCATTCAATACCGGTGTGCCACTTAAAAATGCTGTAGCTGTTGAATCAAATATTTTATTATCGGCCAGTAATCCAGAAACTGTTACCGATTTTGGTGTTACCGAACTACTTACGGTGGCAATATCTACCGAAACTGCATTTAAACTACTCAAAACCACATTGCCACTAAAGGGTGAGTTCACAGGCTTAGCATTGGCCATCAAACGTACATAAATAGGCGTCAAACCAATACTACCCGCCGAACCAACTACTAATGGTGATGCATTATTCCCTACATTCGATAAGAAATCGGCTTGTGAAGAAACTTCAAAGCCTGCCGGTGGCGTTATGGTAATACCTTCAAGCAACGATTGACCACTAACACTAAATGATGTTGATGTACTTGGACTACCATAGGTGGTTGATAAAGACAACAAGGTGCCACTTACCAATACAGTTGGCGTTGAAGCAATAATATCGGCACTTAATACGGGTTGCGTGAGTGTATATTTCGCTATATCAGCCCCTATCAATGATAATCCGCTTACACTCACCGGTATGGATGTACCTACATTCGATGAAGCAAATTCACCTACAGGCGTACCAACTACTTGTACATCATCGGCACCAACAACGCCATTCAAAATAGCAGCACCGTTAATGGCAGCCGTGGTATTTCCATCATAACCTTTATCTTCAGCCGTCAAACCGGTAATCGTTAACTCTTTAGCAGATACCGTCAAAGTTTGATTAACATCACTAGCCGCATTATAATTGGTGCTAGACGCTTGCGATGCCGTAATAGTCGTTGTTCCCACGCCATTTAGTTGGATATTGCCCAACACAATTTCGGCAACTGCTGTATTCGAACTGCTATAAGTAATCGGATTTACTGCCGACGTTGTCGACGTAGCTCCGGCACTATAAACTGCATCGCCATAAATTTTGGTATTACTCGATGCAAACGAAATAGATTGATTGGCTTTTTGAATGGTAATTGAACCATCTGCAACTGTAAAGGTGTAGTTGCTTGCTAACAATAAACTTGTTACCGGTGTAATTGTAATTCCGGAGGTCGCCGCATCGGTAGTGGGGGTATAATTAGTAGTATAAGATACCGAACCACTTATAACCGATGCCGTTTCGCTGTTAACAAATCCACTAGCCACATAAGAACCTGCCGTGGTAACATCCGAAGCAAGCGTTCCATAAGTCACGGTTTGTCCGTTAGCAGTAATCGTAATAGATGCCGGTGTAATATCCCCTGTTAATCCGCTAGGTTGTGTTACGGAGTAATTGCCCGAAGCAGTTCCACTTAATGTATAACCTGTTACCGTAATACTCTTGGTACTACCCACTGTGGCATTAGCAAAATTGTACGAAGGCGTACCCGAAATAGTTACATCATCAGAGCCCACAACTCCACTTAACGAAGCCGAACCGCTAACCAAGGCTGTTGCATTTCCGTCGTATACTTTATTGTTGCCCGTTAAACCGGTTATGGTTAATGCCTTGGCAGTTACTTGATTCCCGCTTGCCGAAGTTGTAATATTTACCGAAGAAGAAGCACCACCACCCGACAAGGTAGCAACAATTGTACTATTGAATGTAGAAACCGATTTCGTAGCTACCGACCGAATCCATACATTATTTGAGCCACTAGCAACGCTTAGCGCCGATGTACTGAACGAAGCCGATGCACTCGTGGTTGATACCTCATAACCACTCGATGGCGTTACCGTAATATTACCGGTTAAGTTTGTTCCCGCAGCTGAAAAATTCACCCCATTAACCGCAGTGCCATACGTATTCGATAAAGCACTTGCCAAGGTTACGGCCGTTAAGGTTGGTGTTGAAGATGCTGTGCCAGTCAATTTAACATCATCCAAACGAAATGAAACAGAACTACTCTTACTAAATCGTATACGTAAATTAGATGTTGATGGTATCGTTCCTGTTGCTGTTTTAGCCGTCCATGTATTGGCACTAATCGTTGCATTAACCGTTAATGCAGTATACGTTGTTCCATCGGCACTATATTCAACAACTAACATATTATTAGCGGTTGTTGCAAGCACCCCAAAACTTAAACTTAACGACGTGTGAGCCGAGGTATTAATTCCCGAAATAATAAACTCTTTAGCATTGCCACCCGATGTACCAAAAAATATGTTCCCACCACCGCTCGCGCCACTGTTATTCGATACCGTAGTATTCCGCACATCAGCGGTTCCACTGAACGCAATGGGCGAAGCACTTTGAAAGGTATTCGAGGCAATGGCCGTGGTGGCAGTTGGCGTACCCATATTTTCCGATAACAGCGTGGTTTGCGCAAAACCCAACACAGTAAAACACATCAATAGTATGGTTTGCACCAGTCGGAAACCCAAGCGTTTAGCTTGCCCAACCCGAGCCACTGAACTCGCTTGATGCATCAATGACAATTTCGTTGCGTCCATCGAAAATGAATAATTTTTCATAGTCTTACTTTTTGGTATTTTGTTAAAACCTCGCCAAATGTATCCGTGTCGTGTTACGGAAATCTTACGTCATTGTTACCCTTAATGACGTAACATTTTAAATACAATTCGGTAACACACCCCTTTATCAAAAGATTATTGAATAGTTATGCAATACTATTTTGATAATTTTAAATAGTTGCGTTTTGAAACGCTTATAGTCGTTTAAAATAAAATAATCGATTCTAGGGCGTGCCCCTCAAGGGGTTTCTACCCCGCTTGCATACCTCGTATCCAAACTCCCTTTCGGGTCGGGCTCTCGGCTATAGTCCGCCCGAGGCGGAGCTGCCGCCTCCATCCCTCACGCATTAGTCCGCGAAAAGCAACCATGTAAGTCCTTCTCCACATCGTCACTCAATCATGATAGATAGCAGAAATATGAATCACCCAACGGCAATCCATTTATTTATACTCCTTACGAAGCTCAGTGATGTCCTTGATTAATTTATCAACATCCTTCGCATTGGTACCATCGTAAACACCACGAATGTGTTTCTCTTTATCAACCAAAACAAATTTTTCAGAATGAATAAACTCCGGCAGAACATCCTTCTTACTAGTGTCTTCTACCGCCGTTACTAAATAACTGTTGATAGCCATGTTATACAATGCTTGCTTGTTGCCTGTTAAAAAATGCCATTGGGCCGGATCCGCATCCAACGATTCCGCATAGCGTTTCATCTGTGCCACGGTATCGGTTTGTGGGTCAACCGTGTGCGATAAAATGGCCACATCCGATTGACCACGATAGGCCGCCGCCACGCGCGTCATTTGGTCGTTCATTTTAGGGCAAATTCCCTCGCATGTGGTGAAAAAATATTCAACCACACAAATTTTGCCTTCCACGTTGCGATGCGTAAACAACTTGCCATCCTGATCGATAAACGAAAAGGTATCAACCGTGTGTCCGGGATTGCCATAAACTTTAAGTCGCTTAGGATGTTGTTTGTACGTATAATAATAATAACCCAAGAAAAACACGCCGAGCACCATAAAAAAGACAATCAGCAGAATACGCAACAATGGATGTTTCATACAAAAATTTACAGCGCAAAGTTAAGCCTACATCTCGTGCGCACGATTGATTTTTTGCATGTATTTTCGCTATAATGGATAGTCCCCGTTTTTACGAAACATTTGATACGCCTGAGGCCCTTACCTTGAGCGAAGCCACCTTGCATCACATGCTGCACGTACTCCGAATGAAAAGCGGCGAGGAAGTGCTAATTTTAAACGGACGTGGATTGCGGTGTTTGATTCGGATCGATCGGATCGATAAAAAAGGGGCGGCCTTTACACTCCTGCAAAGCGAAGAAGTAATGGATACCCGCCCAGCCCTGCACCTCGGCATTGCCTTCACCAAAAACCCCGCCCGCATGGAATGGTTGCTCGAAAAAGCAACCGAAATTGGCATACATACTATCATACCCCTGCTCACCCAACGCAGCGAAAAAATCCACAATAAACGCGAACGCTTCGAAAAGATTTTGATCTCCGCTTTTTTGCAGTCGAAACAAGATTTTTTACCCCGCTTAGAAGAACCATGTAGCTTAAACAAGGTATTCGCCCAAGCACCCGAACAACGTTTCATTGCTTGGTGCAACCACGATTCGCCCCGCCAAGCCTTAACCGAAGTGCTAAAGAAACATCAAAATACCCTTATTTTAATAGGGCCTGAAGGCGACTTCACCCCCGATGAAGTACATTTGTGTACCCAACAAGGTTGTTTGCCCGTTCACCTCGGACCATCGCGCTTGCGCACCGAAACGGCCGGACTTTACGCTTGTGTGGTATTTAACGCGCAACAATGAAAAAATGGTTGATTCTCGGATGCATGGTGCTTGGCTTCGCCACCCACACAACAGCCCAAAAACTGAAATTAGGTTTGTTGGTGTATGGCGGTGGTGGCGATTGGTATGCTAATCCAACCGCACTAAAAAACCTCGCTCAATTTGCCAACCAACAATTGGGCACACGCTTCGAAAATCAAGAGGGACAAGTGGAAGTGGGTAGCAGAGAACTATTCACCTACCCAATTGTCTTCGCTACCGGCCATGGTCGCATTGCTTTCAACGATGTGGAAGCTAAAAACCTACGAACGTATTTGGAAGGTGGTGGTTTTTTACACGTCGACGATAACTACGGCTTAGATAAATACCTCCGGCCAGCCATGAAGAAAGTATTTCCTGAACTCGATTTTGTGGAACTACCCTTCAACCACCCCATCTACCACCAACGTTTCGATTTCAACAATGGCTTGCCAAAAATTCATGAGCACGATAATAAGCCGCCCAAAGGCTATGGCTTGGTTTGGAAAGGTCGCGTAGTATGCTTTTACAGTATCGAAACCGATTTGAACGATGGTTGGGAAGACCCCGAAGTACACAAAGACCCCGAAGAAAAACGGTTACAAGCCTTGCGCATGGGGTGTAATTTAATTGAGTATGCCTTTGGTGGACAATAAAATTCGTAACTTTATATTATGAAACGTTTATCTTTTCTCGCCATGTTAGCCTTGAGCTTGGTAGGCATTACAGCTTGTAACAAGCAAGTGGCCAAAACGGAATCACCTTTAACCATCCGCTTCCAGAACAGCTGTCAAGACCAACCCATTATTTACGGCCAATTCAATTACGCCAATGCCGCGGGCAATATTTACTCCATCAGCTTGATGAAGTATTTTGTTACCAATGTTGTGTTGGTGCGCGACGACAATACCGAATTGCCCCTAAAAAATTACGATTTAATGGATGCCTTCAGCACCACCAATTTTTCGACCGTTGAAGCCGCCGCAGTGCCTTATGGCAAATACACCAAAATGCGTTTTTACATGGGTATTGATAAAGACCGCAACCACAGCGGCGCCCAAGATGGCGATTTAGACCCTGTACACAATATGATTTGGACATGGGCTACCGGTTATTTATTCTTGAAGCACGAAGGCAACTTTATCAACAACAACGGCGATACCGTAGCCATGGAATTCCACCTTGGCACCGACCCAGCCCTCCCCATGGTTGAAATTCCCATCGATTTAACCATGCGCGACGGTGTTAAACGTATGACCATTGGCTTCGATTTAAATAAGATGTACAACAACCCTACCATCGATTTCAATACGCAAGCCATTCGCCATAGCACCTCGGCCAACGATGCTACTTGGATTACGCAAATGAAAGACAATACCAACGATGCCTTTACATTTATAAACGTCGACTAAAAAACAAAACCTTTTATTAAAAACCCTGCCTTTCAAATAGCAGGGTTTTTTTTATACTTTTACAGCAGCATGTTACGTTTCGAACGCTTGGCATTTTGGGCTATGGTACTGATGGCCCTCAGTTTGGTAATTATACCGAACTTCTATATTACAGGCGACGGTGCTAGCCACACATACAATGCCAAAGTACTCTTCGATTATGTATTGGGCCGCAACCGCGATTTTTACGACCCCTATTTTACCATCAACCGCGCCATCGACCCCAATTGGATGAGCCATTTAATTCTGGGCTTGTTGCAAGAAGTGATGTCGCCACGCTTGGCCGATAAAGGATTTCAGATTTTTTATATAGTGGTTTTCGCCACCGGGTTTCGGTATCTAATTCGCAGTATCGACGAAGAAAATGGTTTTTTAAGCTTGTTATTTTTCCCTTTTGTCTTTACCCTTCCCTTCCAACAAGGTTTTTATAATTATTGCATCGCGCTTGGTTTTATGTGTTGGACTATCGGTTATTTTATTCGGTACCGCCACGAACTGACGGATGCACGTCATCAATTATTGGTGGCTTGGTGGCTGCTCATCACCACCTTCTCGCACGGCATGCCAGCTATTTACGCCATGATGGTTATTGGTTTAATAACCTTGCTAGAAGCCAATATCTTCAAACTCCCCATTCGTTTAGAAAAAATTACGACCATCGCCTCGCGGTATTTTTTAATGATATTCCCCGGAACGGTGATGATTTTATTGTTCATGGCCAAACGGGGAACAGGTGTAGAGCCGCATCATTGGACCACCTGGCACAAGTTTATTTTATTCCTTCAAGGTTGGACCTTCCAAAGCACACGCCACCTCGAAATGTACCCAGCCATAGCGGTGGGCGTTCTGTTGTTGGCCTATTTTATGTATCTCGTTTTCACACCCGAACAAGTCAATCAACGCCATACCCGGCATTTGAGCTTGGTTTTTTTATTGGGTGTCGGCTTTACGTTTTTCTCGTATTTAACTTGTCCGCATAGCATTGGCGGCGCCGGCTCTATCGATATCCGTTTGTGTTTTCTACCTTGGTTATTTCTGTTGTTTTTCTTTGCCACTAAACAATGGAACAACCACAGCAAAAAAATATTCATAACCTTGGCCTTTGTAATCAGTGGCAGTTTCATGGCCATTCGATTGCCTTATATATTAAAAGCCGATCGCGTTGCGCAAGCCATTATGAAAGCCGGCGCCTTCATTCCCAATAAGCAAGTGGTGTTGAATTTGCACATGGACGATTGGCAACGCACAAGCAAGAGCGACAGCCTATTTCACAAAGACAATTCCTTCATTCATTTCAGCGATTTTTTAGGCGCCGAACGGGGGAAGTCGATGATTTTACTGAACAATTACGAAGCGGAAATCAATTACTTCCCCGTCAACTGGACGCCCGGCATGAACCCACGCGCAAGCATTTCGGGCATGATTCCCGGCAACTATCCACCCACCGGAAATATATTGGCCTACGAACAACAAAGCGGTCGCCCTATCGATTATATATTGTTGCAAAACGACCGCGACCGTGGCACCGCCGACGACGCCTTGCGCCTACAAATAGATAGCTTGTTTACCTCGGTGTACATCGACCCAAATCGCTATGTGGTGTTGTACAAACGGAAATAAAATCTGTTTCTGATATTTATTTCCTCGCTGAGTCTCCTGAAAGGGACTCAGCGAATAAGTACAAACAAAAAAAATCTTATAATTCTTTAATCTTATAATCGTGTTATCGTGGCATTGTGAGACCATTTGGACACGTGTGACAATTCAACCAAAAAAATCCTACAATCCTTTAATCTTATAATCGTGTGCTCCTTAAATCTATGCAACAAAATCATCGGCCGAATGCTTCAATATAAACTCACGCGACGCCGCCATATCATTGTGCAAAATCCGATCTTTTTTCAAGAAAGGAACCACCTCGCGGTAGGCCGCCATCAACTTCTCAATTACTGGCGACGATTTCGCCGGGCGGCGGAATTCTAAGGCCTGTGCCGCATTCAATAATTCAATGGCCAGTACCCACTCCACATTTTCTACCACCTCTAATAATTTCGTAGCTGCATTGGCCCCCATACTCACATGGTCTTCTTGTCCGTTACTACTTACAATACTATCTACACTGGCCGGCGTACACAATTGTTTATTCTTACTCACAATCGAGGCCGCTGTGTATTGGGCAATCATCAAGCCACTGTCTAAACCGGCGCTCTCAATTAAAAACGGTGGCAAGTTACGCTGACCGCTAATCAACAGATACGTACGGCGTTCCGAAATATTGGCAAGTTCAGCCACTGCAATAGCTAAGTAATCTAGATTAATCGCCAAAGGTTGTCCATGGAAATTACCCCCACTCAAAATCAAATCCTCTTTCGGGAACACCAACGGATTATCTGTCACCGCATTAATTTCTTGTTCCACAATACGCTGCACGTGGGCTACCGCATCGCGGGTGGCTCCGTGGACTTGCGGAATACAACGGAAGCTGTAGGGGTCTTGAACTTGTTGTTTTTTGCGGGTGGCCAATTCACTGCCTTGCAAATACTGCAACATATTTTGTGCCGTTGTTTGTTGTCCGGCATGGTGGCGTATGGTATGAATCAAGGCATTGAACGGTTCGGGGGTAGCATCGAAACCTTCGAAGGAAACAGCGGCAATCAATTCGGCCCAATCTAAGAGCTTGTTGATTTTCAGCAAACAATACACGGCATAACTACTCATGAACTGGGTGCCATTCAACAGCGCCAAGCCCTCTTTGCTTTGCAAACGCAAGGCATCGAAATTGAGTTCGGCGGGATCGTGGTAAGCGCCATTCATTTTTACTTTTCCTTGTTTAAGCAAGGGCAAGCATAAATGCGCCAAAGGTGCTAAATCGCCACTGGCTCCCAATGAACCTTGACGGTACACCACGGGTAATATATCGTTGTTGTAGAAATACGTCATACGGTCGAGCACCGCTTCGCTCACCCCACTGTGTCCGTATAAAAAATTCCGAATTTTAAGCAAGAGCATAATGCGCACAATGGCATCGGGCACTTCGTCGCCCACGCCGCAGGCGTGACTCAACACTAAATTCTCTTGTAAGGCTTCAATATCTTCTTTCGAAATGCGCACGTGGCACAAGGCCCCGAAGCCGGTGTTGATGCCGTAATACGTACGCGAATCGTCTTGCATTTTAGTATCCAGATAAGCACGGCATTGGCGCACTTTTTCCCGATCGGCGGTATCAATCGACAACGGCTTATTTAAAAAGTCGGCTATTTCGTTCAAGCCAAGATATTGGGTAGAGAGTGTTTTCATGGAATCGAATTCGTTCAAACTGAGGCAAGCCGCCTCAGCGGGCGTAAAAGTACGCTAGAAGCGGGATTGCACAAAAATTGGTGTGGGTAGATCAAGGGCATGCCCTTGATCTTCGATGACGAC
>JBIKQE010000022.1:0-17060 GCA_044349815.1 Chitinophagaceae bacterium
TACCCAAATAACTCGCAATTAAGTATTGTGGTATGCGTTGTATAAATTGCGGATAGGTTTCTGCAAATTCGGTGTAACGATGCAGGGCGTCGGCACTGGTGGTTTTGGCCAAGCGATATTGTAAACTCACAAAAGCACGCTGAATCGATATTCTGAAATAGTGTTCAAACTTATGGTTGCTCGCACACAACTTTTCAAATTGGGGTAAACTCAGTAACCAGGCGGTGGTAGGCTCAAGCGTTTCAACCGTGTATATACCCGGCTTCCCCGAAAAATAACTGTAATGGTCGGTTACCCAATGACTCTCCAAACCAAATTGAATGGCATGGGGTTCATTGTTTTCGTCGGTGAGCGAGGAATAAGCCGAGCCTTTCGTGATAAAATAAACATATTTACAATATTCACCCGGTTTAGCCAATATCGCTTTCTTGGGGAATGTCCTTGAAAAGAAAAAACTTTCAAACAGACTATACTCCTCATTGCTCAGCGAATCGCCGAGTACTAATTCTACGTGATTGCGTAAAAAATTTGTCATAACGTTTAATCGCATGTGTTAGACGTCTACCAATGGGTAGTTAGTTAGTCTACAACAATTAAGCAATAAATATACTACTTGATTTAAAATGGTGCAATTTTTTTCTATATGACTTATCAAATTTTGATAATTCTGTTATACTTTAGTCGAATCTAAACGATTACTATGGAAAATACTTCAGTGCAACAAGGGCACCCGAAAGGCTTATACCTCCTTTTCTTTACCGAAATGTGGGAACGCTTCAGTTATTATGGCATGCGGGCCATTTTTATTTTATTCCTAACCAAGGCGATGTTAATGGGCGACAAAGACGCGTCGAACATTTACGGTAGTTTTACCGGTTTGGTGTATTTAACCCCTTTGTTGGGCGGCTATTTGTGCGATCGTTACCTTGGTAACCGTCGCAGTATTTTTGTTGGCGGTATTTTAATGGCTATTGGCCAATTCCTCATGTTCTTGTGTGCCAGCTCCGTAGCCCCCGAAGGCGGCGCTTCCTCTACGTTATTATGGGCCGGTTTAACCGTACTTATTGTAGGGAACGGGTTTTTTAAACCAAACATTTCTACCATGGTGGGACAGTTATACCCGCAAGGCGATCGCCGCGTGGATAGTGCCTTCACTATATTTTACATGGGTATCAATCTCGGTGCATTTTTCTCGCCCCTCATTTGTGGCGGCTTAGGCGATACCGGTAATATCACCGATTTTAAATGGGGCTTCTTGGCCGCTTGTATCGGTATGATTGTGAGTGTGATTTCGTTCGAACTCGCTAAAAATAAATACCTCACCGGTCCCGACGGACAACCCATTGGTATGCCGGTTCAAAAAATCGATATCAAAAACATCGCCATCATCCTGGGCTCTATTGTGCTGATTTTCTTCTTGTTGAGTTTCAAAAACATGTTCAACAGCGATACCGATATTATTGGTTACCTCATTTACGGTTCGATGATTGTGATGCCCTTGATTATCATCACCGATAAATCGCTCACCGCCCAAGAACGTTCACGCATCTGGGTAATATTCATCCTTGCCTTCTTCGTCATCTTCTTCTGGGGTGCCTTCGAACAAGCCGGTGCGTCGCTCACCTTATTTGCCGACAAACAAACGGAACGTAATATTGGTGGTTGGGAAATGCCTGCCAGTTGGTTTCAATCGGTAAACCCGCTCGCTATCATTGCGCTTGCGCCCATCTTCTCGTGGTTTTGGGGTGTGTTGCACAAACGCAACATGGAACCCGCCTCGCCTACTAAAATGGCGTGGGGCTTAGCCTTGGTGTGCATTGGTTATGTAGTTATTGCCTTGGGTGTGAAAGGCGTTGATAGCTCAGTAAAAATCAGCATGTTCTGGTTGTTGTCGCTGTATTTGCTCCACACCATGGGCGAATTATGTTTGTCGCCCATCGGTTTATCGATGGTGTCGAAACTCGCGCCTATCCGTTTCTCATCGTTGTTGATGGGCACTTGGTTTTTGGCCAATGCCGCTGCCAACAAATTTGCCGGTACCTTGAGTTCACTCATTCCCGGGGGTGGCGAAGGTGGCGAAGGCGCTGCCACCACCTCGTTCATGGGGTATCAAATGAGCAACCTATACGAATTCTTCATGTTGTTCATCATCATGACCGGCATTGCCGCCGCCATCTTGTTTGTGCTCAGCGGCATCCTCCGCAAAATGATGCACGGCATAAAATAAAGGCTAAATCAATTCAAGATACCGCTCCATTTGGGGCGGTATTTTTTTTATGAATTTTTTGAAGCGCATCGGCATAACTTTCTTCAGCGCTCTTCCCGCTTTTCGTGGCTACAAGGTAGCCTACTCCAATCGGGGCTATTTTTCATCGTCCGAATCATTATTCAGCCAAGGAAAAACCAAGCTTAACATCGTGTAATAATCGGACTGTTGGGTCTTGTGGGACAATTGAATTCTGTAATTCTTTCATCGTGTCTCGAAAGACAATTGAATTCTTTAATTCTTTCATCGTGCAATAATTGCATCGTGCAATCTTTTAATTCTTTAATCTTTTAATCGTGTATCAGGTTCTACGAAGCCTATTGGCTTCGTAGGGTTATGCTTTTGCCTCCGGCAAAAAAATCATATTTGTTTTACCAACCCAACACGTGTACTGAAAACCCACCCCATCCCTAATCCAATAAGGGTCCCTAATAACATACCACCCAACAAATCGGATGGATAATGCACCGCCACATACAACTGCGCGAAACAAACTAACAAAGCCCATACAATGGCCAACCAAGCCCTTTTGGGAAAATGCCGATGCAAGGTGAACATAATAAATGCCGCAAAGGCACTGTGGTTGGTAGCATGGGTAGACGGAAAACTAAATCCAACCCCACATCGAACCGGTAAGTGTTGTAAAAAAGGTAATAAGGCTTCATCGTTGCAAGGCCTAATACGATGAAAAAATGGTTTCAGCATTTGCGCACTGAAGGAATCGCCAAGGGCAAAAATTAAAATAAAAAATACACACCAAACAAGACCTTGTTTCTTGTAACGGCTTACCATGACATACAACAAGAATGCATAAACGGGCGTCCAAAACCAAGCTTGTCTAAACCATGGAATCACCGCATCGTTCACGCTATTGCGCATATGCGTTTGAACCCAAAGAAGTATATTGGTATCTATATGTTGTATCCATTCAATCATACAGGCCGTTCAAAAATATAAATCATACGCGGCGAATTTTTTTCATCGAAAGGTTCGCAAGCATAGTTGCCAAAACGATGTAATGTGATTAATCCTTCGGCCAAAAAATAGGCTTCTAACTGATGGGGCGTAAAGGCACTTACTTTTTCAAAGAAAGTAGCTTGATGCTCGCCATCGCTTACATCAATTTGTTTGATGTATTGTTGGTCGGTATAGGAACGTTGTAAGGTAAAACGAACGCCCTCGCGTTCAATCTCTTCGTGTTGATTAGCTGCTATGTTGGCACAAGCCGGTTGCCGATTAACAAAATCAACAATCAATAAACCACCCGGCAACAAGGCTGTGGCCATAGCATGGGCCGCTAAGGTATTATCGTGTTCGGTACTAAAATAGCCGAAGCTGGTAAACAAATTAAACACGGCATGATAATAACGAGTACGAAACAAGCGCCGCATGTCGTGCACAAAAAATTCAAGGTGTTCGTTCGAAAACGATTGTGCCTGTTGAATGCTCTCGGGCGATAAATCGATGCCGGTAACAAAGTAACCTGCATCGGCTAAGGCTTTTGCATGACGCCCTTTACCGCATGCTACATCGAGCAAGCGTTGTTGAAGGGGCAATTGCAAAAACTGCATTAACGTTTGAATAAAAGCACGGGCTTCATCGTCGCTCCGATGCTGATAAAGCAAGTGATAATAAGGCGAATCGAACCATTCGGCAAACCATTCCTTGTTGTTCTCGGCATTTAACATCATGATGCGAAGGTACTTCATGCCGTTGTGTTCTTTTCATTCGGACTAAATTTTGTAAGTTTGCGGCCATATAAATAAATAATTTGGCACTCATTAAATCGATTTCAGGTATTCGTGGCACCTTAGGTGGTGTTCCCGATGAATCCTTAACACCTGTAGACATTGTAAAATACACCGCTGCCTTTGGTTCGTGGGTGATGCAAACATCCGGCAACCATAAAATGGTGCTTGGTCGCGATGGTCGTATTAGTGGCGCCATGGTGCGCGATTTGGTTTGCAGTACCCTGCAAGCTCTCGGTATGGAAGTAATTGATTTAGGGTTAAGCACCACCCCTACGGTTGAAATGGCCGTAGTGATGGAAGAAGCCGGTGGTGGTATTATTCTCACGGCGAGTCACAACCCCAAAGAATGGAATGCCTTAAAATTATTGAATAGCAAAGGCGAATTTATTTCAGGGGCTGAAGGCGAAGAAATTTTACGTCGGGGTAATGCAGCGGAATTTACGTTTGCCGATATCAATAAATTAGGTTCGGTACGCATCGACGATTCGTTTATGCAAAAACATATCGATGCTATTTTAGCCCATCCCTTGGTGGATGTTGACGCCATTAAAGCCCGCGATTTTAAAATTGTAGTAGATGGCATTAACAGTACAGGGGCCACGTTCGTGCCAGCCTTGTTGCGTGCCTTGGGCGTGAATCAAATTACGGTGATCAACGAAGAAGTAAACGGTCAATTCAATCATAATCCTGAACCCTTGCCCGAAAACCTCAATGAGATTTCAACGACGGTGAACAAAAGCGGAGCCGACTTAGGTATTGTGGTTGACCCGGATGTAGATCGTTTGTGTTTTGTTGGCGAAGATGGTTCGATGTTTGGTGAAGAATATACCTTGGTGGCCATTGCCGATTATGTATTGAGTCACAAGCCGGGCAATACGGTATCGAACATGAGCAGTACACGCGCCCTGCGCGATGTGACGGAAAAACACGGCGGACAATATTTTGCGAGTGCCGTTGGTGAAGTGAATGTAGTAGCGAAGATGAAAGAAGTGAACGCCGTAATTGGCGGTGAAGGCAATGGGGGTATCATTGTGCCTGAATTGCATTATGGTCGGGATGCTTTGATTGGCATTGCCTTGTTCTTAACCCACTTGGCGCGCTTTGGTAAATCGATCAACGAATTGCGTCGTCGGTATCCGGACTATTTTATGTCTAAAAATAAAATTGAATTGGAACGCGGTACCAACTTGCAGCTCATTTTCGATGGCATTCAAGAGAAATACAAAAAGCAACCGATTCATACCGAAGATGGTGTGAAGATAGAGTTCGATAATGAGTGGGTGCATTTACGTGCGTCGAATACAGAACCCATTATTCGCATTTATTCGGAAAGCACCTCAGAAACGATGGCGAACAATATTGCCAAACGCATCATGGCCGATATTAGTGAGTTGATGAAGGAGCGACGATAGAAACAGCTGAAGAAGGATTCAGGCGATGAAGGATAGCCGCGATTGTAGCCGGCTACCCCGTAGCGGCGGAAAGCGCGAAGTAGCTGAACCATGCGATGCTGCTGCGCTTCAAAAGCCCCCGCTCTCGCTCCGTTCCCCGCCCCCATGTTTATTAGCCGTTCAGGCGAATAAAATAATTATACGTTCCTTGGTAATTGGGATAAATGCCTTCGAGTTGAAATTCGTTTTCGCCGGAGGCCAATAATTTTTCTAAATCGAGTTGCGATTGGATGGGCTTGTCGTTCACTCGCGTAATCACGAAGCCTTTGCGCATGCGGGTTTGCTTCGATAAAATGCCGTTCCCATCGATGCGACTCACATACAAACCGCCGTTGATGCGAAGGTTTTGGCAGTCGGCTTTACTGAGTTCGGTGAACCCGGCGCCAAGCAGTGGCAGTGCATCGGCTTTTACGATGTCGGTAGTGCCCAATTTGTTTTTGAAACTGATGGTTTTGTTTATCTCTTTTCCGTTCCGAAGCAAGGTGATGGTCGTTTGATCGCCGGGACGGAATTGCGCAATTTGTTCGGTCATTTCGGGACCGGTTTTGATGGCACGATTTCCAATTTTGGTGATGAAGTCGCCCACTTTAATGCCGGCTAAATCGGCACTGCTGCCTTCGAAGACTTGGTTCACATATACGCCATCGGTTTTGTCGAGTCCCCAGGCGCTGATTTGTTCGGGTGTGGCACTGCGGCGATCCACATACGACACACCAAGATAGGCACGTTGCACATTGCCATACTTCACCATATCGGCTACTACTTTGCGAACAATGTTCGATGGAATGGCAAACGAATAACCGGCATACGAACCGGTGGGTGAGGCGATGGCGGCGTTGATACCAATGAGTTCGCCACGAGCATTCACTAAAGCGCCACCGCTATTGCCGGGATTCACCGCCGCATCGGTTTGAATAAAACTTTCGATGGCGTTGCTACCGCTTTTAGTTTGGTTGATGCCGATGTTGCGGTATTTCGCGCTCACGATACCGGCGGTAACCGTAGTTTCGAGGGTGAGTGGATAGCCTACGGCGAGCACCCATTGTCCGAGTTTTACTTCGTCGGAATTACCGTAGGGCAATGTAGGTAAATTGTTTTCATCGATTTTTAAAAGGGCGAGATCGGTGGCCGGGTCTTTGCCAATTACTTTGGCGGTGTATGTTTTTTTATTGTTGAGAATTACACTCACCTGATCGGCTTGGTCTACCACATGGTTGTTGGTTACAATATAACCATCGGTGCTGATAATAACACCCGAGCCACTCGACTGCTGTGGTTGTGAGTACATACCCCCACCGCCTTGTCCGCCAAACAACTGATCGAAGAAATCGTCGAAAAACGGATGGCGATATTGACCGGCGCGGGCACGGATTTCCGTTTTAATATGCACCACGGCTTTGCTGGAACGTTCGGCGGCATCTTCGAGATTGATGTATCCGCCACCGTCGTTGCCCGGCGAATACACCGCAGGAATGATGGGCGTTTCGGAGTTGTTGATGCCCATGCTTAATGGGTGAGGCGCAAAGTAATTTTTAGTTAGGGCCAAGGTTGCGAGTGTGGTGCCCATGGCCAATGCAATAATTCCAAGCAATTTTTTCATAGTCGAAATTTATTTTTGAGGATACAGGTACAAAAATATTGCCGAAGTAGTTGTTTGTGGAACTTGTTTTAGATTTTTTAACAGCCTTTCGATGTTAGGAAAGTTGTAAAAGAAATTGAAGGGTATCTACGCCATCGGCGAATTGCGTAAGATTTGGATGTTGCGCCGAACCAAAGGGAAGGCCGTGATGCCCCACGATGGCTTGCACATCGGGATGTTGTTGGAGTTGGTTTGTTATTTCCGCAATGTTTTGATACACAGAAAAATGCGTAACGGCTACTGGCGAAAACAAGGCGGGGTTTTCAACCACGAGCACACTCTCATTGCTCATGTAAAATTGTCCGTTCAGTAAATACAAAGCCAATTGATAATCGAAGTTGTTGCGGTATTTATTGTGGTCTTTGAGGGCATCGTATTTACGGAAGGCATTGAGGAGCGGTTCGAAGTTGTAGTTTTCGGGAACGGCTATGTGGGTTACGTTTCGGCAACCGAGTCCGAAATACAAATACACATCATCGGCAAGGGCCTCTAATTCGTTTTGGCTTTCGGTGCCATCGAGAATAGCCACCGAGGTGCGGTTACGACGAATGATATGGGGGAAGCGCCCAAAATAATGTTCGAAATGTTGGGCACTTTGATTGCTGCCGGTGGTGATATAAGCGGTGCAGTCGTTCAGTCGTTCTGCTATTTGCAGTTGGTTTATGGCTTGCGGGTCGGCTTGCTGCAATTGCTGTATAACGTATTGCATTAAAACAGTATCGGCGGCGGCCAGTTTAAAGCGTCCGTGGTGGCCGCTGAGGTAAATACACAACAAATCGTGAAACCCAACGAGGGGAATATTCCCTGCGAGCACCACGCCTACTTTGGCGGGAGCTGTGGGTTCATTTTCGATACGGGAAGAGAAAGCGTGCAGTGCTAAGGGGTTGAGGTATTCGTTTATTATAGCTTGAAGTGCGCTTTGAATGAAGGGCTGCGTAAACCAAGGGTTGGCCGCTTCGGCGCGGAATAATACTTCTTGCGGCACTTGGGTGAGGGATTGGCGAAGTTGTTCGAGGGCTTGGAGACGATGGGAAAGCATAGTATAGACTAATTGTTTTTTTGTACCTTTGCTTGCGAAATTCCGAGATTAAATTCAGAATTGAGTCAAACGTTTTAAAAAATACTGATATGGCAATTAAAATAACAGACGAATGCATTAATTGTGGGGCCTGCGAACCCGAATGTCCCAATAATGCCATTTATGAAGGGGGTGTAAAATGGGCTTTAGCCGATGGCACTTCGGTGAATGGTCAGTTTGCATTAATGAATGGCAGTATGGTGGATGCCGATGCCAAGCATAATCCCTTGGCTGAAGACACCTATTACATTACGGCTGAAAAATGCACGGAGTGTCAAGGCTTCCACGAAGAACCACAATGCGCGGCGGTTTGTCCGGTTGATTGTTGCGTTCCCGACGAGTTATACCGCGAAACGGTAGAAGCCTTGTTGGAGAAGAAGAGCCGTTTGCATCTTTAATATTTTAGCATGAAATGGGCTTGCTTGATGGGGTTACTGCTGCTATGCGCAGGCAATTCGCTTTGGGCACAAGATGTAGTTGATTCGGTTGTAAGCACGCAAGACGACAAGGTGTTTATTCAGTACCGTGATATAAAAGGGCGTGTGCTGGAGGAAGGGTATCGAAAGAAAGGGGTTAAGGATGGTATTTGGACACGCTTTAGCTATGCGGGTTTTCCCGAAAAGGTGATGTCGTGGAAAGATGGGATGCGCGACGGTGTGGAGATGGTGGTAGGCTTAGATGGGTATGTGGAGCAAATGGCGGTGTGGCGTAAAGATCAGTATAATGGCCCGGTACGCGTGTTTTATAAAGGCGCTCGCATCAACAAAGAAATATATTATCGCGACGGAGCCGAAGATGGGCTCCGTCGTGTTTTTTACGCCGATGGCGGTTTACAAGAAGAAGGCTTGATGCAAGGTGGTCGCCGCGAAGGGCTAACTACCTGGTATTATATCAATGGGAAAAAAGCCGCAGAATATAATTATCATCTTGGTGAGTTGGAGGGAGAAGCGGTATTGTACAGCGAGGAGGGTGTGGTAACACAAGCCGGAAAATACAAAGAAGGAAAACAAGAAGGGTTATGGCGGAGTTTTCATGCCAATGGCTGGATGGCGGAAGAAGGTCAATATCGCTCCGGCGAGAAGAAAGGCGTGTGGAAGAAGTATGATACTAGCGGAAAATTAATTGAAACAAAAACCATTAAATAAATAGTATGTTACCACCCTTTGCATCTGTTCGTCATTTTATTTTCGATATTGATGGGGTATTAACCGATGGCCAACTCCTGATTAGCGAAAGTGGTCTGCCCTTACGCACCATGAATATTCGTGATGGTTATGCCTTGCAACGGGCTGTTTCGAAAGGGTATAAGGTGTCCATTTTATCGGGCGCTACCGGCGAGGGATTGACCGTGCGATTGAATCGCTTGGGTATCGAGCATATAGCATTGGGTATTCAAGATAAGTTATCGTGTTTCACCGCTTGGTGTGCCGAAGGGGTAGTGAACCCTGCCGAAACCTTATACATGGGCGACGATATGCCTGATGTACCGGTACTGCAACAAGTATTGTTGCCTTGCGCTCCTTTTGATGCGTGTGCCGATGTGTTGGCGGTGGCAAACTATGTGTCGCCTAAAGCAGGCGGACAAGGATGTGCGCGTGATGTGATTGAAAAGGTGATGCGTTTACACGCTTGTTGGGGCTAACACTATTTAGCTACTCCGACGGTTGTTCATGAAAATCATGATGTAATATAGGAGGGTTGCTACAGAACTGATAGCGGCTACCACATACGTGCGGGCTGCCCATTTGAGTGCATCAGCCGCTTTGTCGTGTTCATCGGGGGTGGTGAGGTTGTTGTTCTCAAGCCAAGCGAGCGCCCTGTTGCTAGCATCGAATTCAACTGGTAATGTAATTAAGGAAAAAATCGTGGTGAGGGAGAATAATAAGATCCCGATGAGCAACACGGTGCTGTTACCCATCTTGGCGCTCAACATAATACCGGCAAAAATTACCCATTGCGATAGTTTCGAACCAATTTGTACCGCAGGTACCATGCGGCTACGCATCATCAGCATGCTATATTGCGTGGCGTGTTGCACCGCGTGGCCACATTCGTGGGCAGCTACAGCCGCGGCACTCACACTGCGGCCTTCGTACACATCAGGACTCAAATTGACGGTTTTATCGAGCGGGTTGTAATGGTCCGATAAGAAACCGGGGGTAGAAATAACCTGAACATCGTAAATTCCGTTGTCGCGCAACATGCGTTCGGCAATTTCACGGCCACTCATGCCATTTCGTAAGCCAAACTGACCATATTCCGTAAATTTCGATTTCAGGCGGTTGCTGACAAACATGCCCACCAAAAACATAATACCCGCAATAAGATAATATCCCATCATAATTGAAATCGGTTTAAAAATGAATTTAGACAAATATAAGCCCAATGCGGGTTTTTAAGCTTTATGCGTCAAAATGACGCAATAATTTAACATTTTTATGACATTAAGACATTATTTTATCTTTTAATGTGTTAACCGAGGTGAATATTTATGAAATTTATTTTTGAAATCCGTCAAATGCGATGTACTTTAGCAATGAATTTTATGGGTTAGTAAGAATGGGCTACCGGTCTCCGGTGGCCCTTCTTCATTTTTAAGCACCTACTTTATTACGCGTAATTTTGATGAACGAAAAGCGATAATAAACAGCAATCAAATTTCATCAACGAAAAAAACAACAGTATGGCGAAAGCGAAATCATCTTTTTTTTGTCAACAATGTGGGAATGAAAGTCCGAAGTGGCAAGGCAAATGTTCAGCGTGTGGTGCCTGGAATAGTTTTGCGGAAGAACCCGTGGTGAAAGAAAATAAAAAAGAGTTGTGGCGTGAGCATCGTTCGGAGGCACAAGAAGGTAAAGCACAAAAATTAGAATCGATTGCCTTAGAAGATACCCATCGGATTGTTACACCCGATGCCGAACTCAATCGGGTGTTGGGTGGTGGCATTGTGCCGGGTTCGGTGGTGTTGGTAGCGGGTGAACCCGGCATTGGAAAGAGTACCTTGTTTTTGCAAATCAGTTTGCAATTGAAGGGAATGCGCGTGTTGTATGTAAGTGGCGAAGAAAGCTTGCAACAAATCAAGATGCGGGCAGAACGCATTGGTATAGTACAAGACGATTTTTATTTATTAACCACAGGCGAAACCAAAGTAATGTTTCAAGAAATTAAAAAAGTATCGCCCGATATTTTAGTGATTGATTCAATTCAAACCTTGGAGTCGCCCTTTATCGACAGTGCGCCGGGTAGTGTGAGTCAGGTGCGCGAGTGCACCGCCGAAATTGTTCGCTACGCCAAAGCCAGTGCCACACCGGTGTTTATTATCGGACACATCACTAAAGATGGCAGCATTGCCGGTCCGAAAGTATTGGAACACATGGTAGATACGGTATTGTATTTTGAAGGCGATCGGCATTATGCGTATCGTATGTTGCGCACCACCAAAAATCGTTTTGGCAATGCCAGCGAGTTAGGCATCTATCAAATGGCCGAACAAGGCTTGCAAGCGGTGAGCAATCCATCCGATATTTTAATTACTCAAAAAGACGATACCTTAAGTGGTATTGCCATTGCCGCCACCATTGAAGGTGCACGTCCATTATTGATTGAAACGCAAGCCTTGGTAACGCAATCGGTGTATGGAACACCCCAACGAACCGTGAGTGGTTTTGATTTGCGTCGGATGCAATTGTTGTTGGCCGTGTTGGAAAAACGCGGTGGCTTTCATTTCGGTATGAAAGATGTTTTTTTGAACATCGCCGGTGGTTTACGTGTGGAAGATCCGGCCATCGATTTAGCGGTATTGAGCGCCTTGTTATCGTCGTATGAAGATAAACCACTACCCACTAAAATTTGTTTTGTTGGCGAGGTAGGTTTGAGTGGCGAAATTCGCGCCGTGAACCGCATTGAACAACGCATGGCCGAAGCCGAGAAACTCGGTTTTGAAACCGTGGTGATTTCAAAATTCAATACCATTAATCGCAACTTGCCTACCAATATGCAAGTAGTGATGTTGGGCAAAATAGAAGAATTGTATAACCTGTTGTTTTAGAAATCATCCATTCTTTACACAACGCAACCTACTTATTATGAAAAACCTACTTCAAACAGCCCTACGTGGCTTCATTCGATTGTTTTTTCCTGAAACCTGTTGGGTTTGTAAGCACGATTTAGTACCCGGCGAAACCGATGTTTGTTTAACCTGCACCCACCAATTACCAAGCACGCATTTTTACCAACATCCCAACAATGCGGTGGAACAACGCTTGCGCGGGAGAGTGCCTATTACCGCCGCCGCTTCGGTCTATTTTTTTTCCAAATCGAGTGCCTTGCAATCCTTGTTGCACCAATTAAAATACCGCAATCAACCCAATTTGGGTGTTTGGCTGGGACAACAAATGGCCTTGGAAGCGGCCAATACAGCGTGGTTCGAGGGGGTAGACTTTATTATACCGGTTCCCTTATCGGCCAAAAAAGAACGTATCCGCGGTTACAACCAAAGCGTCTGTTTAGCGAAAGGCTTGTCTAATGTATTGCAAATTCCCTTGCAAACCCACTCCTTGCAAAGGCACCGCCATACCGCCACGCAAACCAAAAAATCGCGCTCCGAACGCCAACGCAATGTGGCCGGCGCCTTTTCGGTGCATCAACCTTCGAACTTAGTCAACAAACACGTAGTACTGATCGACGATGTATTCACCACCGGCGCCACCTTGGAAGCTTGTCTGGAGACCTTGCACACCATTCCGGGTATTCAATTGCGCGTCTTAACCTTGGCCTGCGCAATAGAATAGATTTTATTCCGTTATTTTGCCAATCATGATGCAAGCCGCCCAAGGCCGAAATTGGCTGTTGTTGTTTACCTTGTTGTTCGTTGTAGTAGGCGGCTCCATGCTCAGCAGTTGCAAAAAGGAAGTCTTTTTAAACTCCGGCGGCTACTTGCGTTTTTCCACCGATACCTTAACCTTCGATACGGTGTTTACCGCCCAAGGCAGTGTAACGCGTTCTTTCAAAGTGTACAACCCCAATAAACAACGCATCAAAATTTCGTCCATTGCCTTGCGCGGGGGCGATTCATCGCGGTTTCGGATGAACATCGATGGTACACCCTGCAAAAAAATAACCGATGTTGAACTAGCCCCCGATGATAGTCTGTACATTTTTGTTGCTACCACCATTAACCCCACCGCCGGGAATTCGCCTTTTTTGGTGAGCGATGCCGTGGATGTGCAGTTTAACAATCAAGCGTATGATATTCCGTTGGAAGCCTACGGACAAGATGCACATTACATCAGCGATTCTGTTTTGAAATCGCAAACGTGGATTAACGATAAGCCCTATGTAATTATCCATTCGGCCTTGGTGGATTCCGGCGAAGTGTTGACCATTCAAAAAGGCTGTCGCATATACATGCACGCCGATTCGAAGTTGTATGTGTCGGGTTCATTGAAAGCGTTTGGCACCAAAAAAGATAGCATTATTTTTCAAGGCGATCGGTTAGACCGCGATTATTTTGGGTATAAAGATTATCCATCGGAATGGTGTGGTATTCATTTCTTGCGCTCAAGCACACAGAACGTCATGAACTTTACCGTGATTAAAAACGCCGGCAATACCAACTTCGATAATTTTTTCCCGGCCGCGGTGATTGTGTCGCCGCCTTGGGTGGTCAGCTCGCAACCCGTGTTGGAAATGAACCAATGCATTATTGCCAATTCGGGGGGCTACGGTATTTTAGGCTTCAACACCCAAGTGCGTTTGCGCAATTGTTTAATTCATACGTGTGGGTTACAAAACATCGGTTTTTTTGAAGGCGGCAATTACGAAGTAACGAATTGTACCTTGTGTACGTATGGTGGCATCGGCATCAACCACGCCAACCAACCCACAGTGGCTATTTTAAATTACCGCGATGTAAGTTTAACCGAATATGTGGGCAACGATTTAACCTGCACCTTCACCAACAATATTGTGTACGGACCATTGAGCAACGAATTTTTTGTGGCGAAGAAAAACGATTGGGCCTACAATTTAACCGTCGATCATTGTTTGTTGAAACGCACCGATGCCATGCCCATCACACCCACCAACACGGTGTTGAATGTCGACCCGCAATTCACCGACCTAGCCAAGTGGAATTATCGACCGAAGTCCACCTCGCCCGCCAAAGGCGCCGGCATTGCCTTGCCCGCCATCATTAACGACCTCGACGATTTACCTCGCGGTAATCCACCCAGTATGGGTTGTTACGAGGTTAACTAAAAAACTCAATGGTTTAGGATAGCCCGTGTTGGTGTTTTCACCAACACGACAATTTAGGAGAATCGAATGTAAACACATTAACTTCACCGAAGCCGTTTAAGGTTATCACTAAGGAGGCTTGTTGGTGAAAACACCAACAAGGGCTTTTCTGTTCCTTATTGCCAAGAAGCTAAACTCATTTAATACGTATTATCTCAACGAATTAACTATTTTGAAGCGCATCAGCATCTCCTTCTTCAGCTGTCGTCGCGCTTTTCGTGGCTACAAGGTAGCCTACTTCAATCGCGGCTATTTTTCATCGTCCGATTCTTTCTTCAGCAGGTATTCGCATTAAGCATCCAAAAAATAAGCGATATATAATCGTCCTAACTGTCACAAAAGTCCCATTAAAATAGATCCCATTAGTGGGACCATTGCGACCGATAGGACCATTTAGTTTACTTACTTAATCTGAATATGAATCTCACTTTCTTCGTTGTTTCGTATTTCAAACCGTGCTTCATCAAAGGAAGGTGCCGACATTAAGCGACGGGCATCGTTGCTAAAACCATAAGGTTCGGTAGGAGCGCCAAAAATATTTTTGTCTAATTTTTTATTGCCGTTTTCATCGTGGTAGGCGGCGGCGGCATAATTGCCTGCCGGCAAGTTTGTGAACCGAATGATATTGGTTCCTTTCACGGCCTTGGGGGTTTGTGCCACATACACCCGCACCGGATGCGGGAAGTCGGACGGTTTCCGATACAAGGCCACACTGATTTCGCCTTTGGCATCCTCCACCGGTTTCACATGCACGGTTACCGAGCCTTGTGCTAGAATTTGTTGTACAAAACACAGCAAAGGAAATAAAAACAATTGCTTCATGGGTTAAAGATAAATAGTTCTAAGGTATCATTATCATGTACTTGAGTCAACAGCCCCATTGGGGCGGCAAATCGTTAGCAAGAAAAACAATGATTGATTGGCGCACGCTCCATAAGAGCCGCACATTGTTGATTGCATTAACAGAAAAAATTAAAAAATACGATGTGCCGCTCCTATGGAGCTAACTAATGTTTAAATTGGCAGATGATTTTCTAACGATGTGTCGCCCCGATGGGGCTTTTGATTCCTATTCCATATGGTTGACATTCCACCACAGGTCTGTGGAACAATAATAGAATACAGAATTAATTCGGGTTACATCTTTAGCCCGCCTTGGGCGGGTTGAACAACAATAGAATTACAACGCTACATATTTCGTTTGCTAGCCCGCCGCAGGCGGGTGAAACAACAATAGAATTGCAACGTTACATATTTCGTTTGCTAGCCCGCCTCAGGCGGGTGAAACAATAATAGAAGAAACAATAATAGAAGAAACAATAATAGAAGAAACAATAATAGAAACGAAGGATAGCGAAACACAACAAGGATAATAAAAATGGCAACTTTGTTGCGTGCCGATGATATTAATTATAGTCTATCAATACCATAAGATCTATTGGTATAGTAAAGTCGCCATTTATGTGGTAACTTTATAGAATGAAAGTTCTTATTATTATCCTTGTTCTTTTAAGTTTATCGTGGATGGCCTACAGTTATTACAGTTCCAAAGCACCGCAACCGAAATTTACCCTTGAATCGAAAAACGACGATTATGAAATTCGGCGTTACCCGGCAATGTTGGTGGCGGAAGTAGATATTGAAGGCGATTATCAAGAAGCGATGAATGGTTCGTTTCGGATTTTGGCAGGCTATATTTTTGGCAACAACCAAGCCCGCGAAAACATTGGTATGACGGCCCCGGTGATGGAAAACAAGGGTGGCGAAAATATTGGTATGACAGCGCCCGTGCTGGAAAATGCGTCGGGGAGTGCCCTACGCACCGTGGCGTTTATTATGCCCGAGCGGTATACCTTGTCTACCTTGCCTGTTCCCAACGATGCCCGGATTCGTTTGCGTGAAATCCCTGAACAACGGGTGGCTGTGTTGGTGTATTCAGGCACCAATGGCGCTGAACGGGTTGAGAACAAGAAACAGGAATTGCTTGGTTATTTAAAACGCGATGGATTAGTATGGGAAGGTGCGGTGCGTGGTGCGCGGTACAATCCACCGTGGACGGTGCCGTTTATGAACCACAATGAGGTGCAAGTAGCCTTGAAAAAGTTGGTGGAGTAAAAAACGGCTACCTTTGTGTTTGTATTATAAAACAAACCACGTTGAATTTCACTGAATTTAATTTTGCCCCGGCCCTTCAAGAAGGACTGGAGGCTATGCGCTTCGAAAAAGCCACGCCCATTCAAGAACAAGCAATACCGATTGTTTTATCGGGGAACGATTTGATGGCCTTTGCCCAAACCGGTACCGGAAAAACAGCGGCTTTTTTGTTGCCCCTCTTACATAAACTCACGGCTGAACCCCGCCAGGTAACCGATACCTTGGTGGTGGTGCCTACGCGCGAATTGGCCTTACAAATTGACCAAGCCTTGCAAGGCTTTGCCTATTTTACCGGCGTGGATTCCATTGCCATTTATGGCGGTGGCGACGGCATGAGTTTTGAACAAGAAAAGAAAGCCCTGACCATGGGCGCGAATATTATTATTGCCACGCCCGGCCGATTAATGTCGCATTTGAAAATGGG
>JBIKQE010000189.1:0-4719 GCA_044349815.1 Chitinophagaceae bacterium
GCAAGGCACCCTGACATTGACGATGCGGGTTAAGTAATATGTTGTTACATCCTGAAATAATTGAATTCCCACCCACACAATTGGTGGGAATTTCTTTGTCGATGAGTTTGGTGAACAATCAAACGGGTGCTTTATGGCAGGCGTTCATGCCTACGTATGTTACGTTACCCTGGCGCGAAAAACCGATGCGGTATTCGCTTCAAGAATATCCTGTGGGGTATTTTGACGCGTTTAATCCGCATCGTGAATTTACCAAATGGGCATTATGCGAATGGGATCCTTTCTTGGATTTACCACTTGGTTGGGAGCATTATACATTAGCGGGCGGACAATACGCGTTGTTCAAACATCGTGGCGCAGACACCGGTATTTTTGAACGTATTTTTTCGGAGTGGTTACCTAGTTCGGGGTATGCCTTAGCGCAGCGTCCGCATTTTGAACTGTTTGCGCCAACGTATCGGCAGGGCGATGACCAAGCGGAGGAGTTGATTGCGATACCGATTACAGAGCGTTAAATTGTGCAAGCAGTATGAATATCGTTTTACGAAAGTGGATACCTACCGATGCCTCTCGCTTATGCGAGTTAGCCAATAACGAAAATATAGCGCGTAACATGCGCGATGCTTTTCCATCTCCTTATACGCAGGAAGATGCTTTAGCCTTTATTCATAAAACACAAACCGACCCACATTTTAAACATGTGCGAGCTATAGACTATGAGAACCGCCCGGTGGGTTCTATTGGTATTTTTCAGGATATGGATATTTATCGATTTAATTACGAAGTAGGTTATTGGTTGCGGGAAGCGTATTGGGGACAAGGCATTATGCACGCCGCTTTGCAACAACAGGTAGCGTATGCTTTTTCGGAAACCGAGGCGCATCGCTTGTATGCGGGGGTATTCGAGCACAATAAAGGATCGGCGAGGATATTAGAAAAGAATGGGTTTCGGTTAGTGGGCTTGGCACAACAAAAAGTATTTAAGGAAGGTGCATTCCTGAACGAATGTTTATATGAACTTATTAAGGTAGTTTAAGATTTTCCTATCCTCGATAGATTATCAATTACTTTGCTGTGGGAGGTAACGCGATGCACCTATCTTTGCAGTTCTAAATTATACACCATGCAATTATTAGATGCTTTACAGTGGCGTTATGCTACAAAGAAAATGAACGGAACAGTGGTTCCGCAGGACAAATTAGACCAGATTTTAGAAGCCATTCGCATGTCGCCCTCGTCGAGTGGGATACAACCTTTTCGTGTATTAGTGATAAGCGACCCGGCGTTGAAAGCCAAATTACAACCGGCTTGTTATGGCCAATCGCAAATTGTAGATTGTTCTCACCTATTGGTATTTGCCGCGTGGGATCATTACGATGAAGACCGTTTTAATGCGTCTTTCCAACGTACTATCGATGAGCGTGGCTTACCCGCCGATGCGATGGATGCCTACAAAGCGCAATTGCGTGGAGGTTACGATGCCTTAGGTAAGGAATGGCAAGGGCATCATGCCGCCAAGCAAGCTTATATTGCCTTGGGTATTGGTATGGCTGCCGCGGCTGAATTACATGTAGACGCTACCCCGATGGAAGGTTTCCAACCGGCGGCTGTGAATGAAATTTTAGATTTGCAGGCCAAAGGCTTACGTAGTGCTTGTTTATTGGCCGTAGGGTACCGCGATGCCGCCAACGATTGGTTGGTGAACTTGAAAAAAGTGCGCGTGCCGAACGATGAATTTTTTATGTTTATGTAATTTATAAACATCTGTAAAAAACGCCTTCTTGCACGAAGGCGTTTTTTTTATTTCCTACTTTCCGTTTAATTTGTAAAAAATCGTTTATGAATTCATTCACCCTCAAACAGTATTTAATTCGCTTAGGAGCATCGCTCTTAGGTTTAATAGTCGGTGGTTTTTTAAATGGTGGAATCATTAGTATCAGTCACAAAATCATTGCCCTCCCCCAAGGCGTGAATCCTGAATCCATCGAATCGATTCAAGCGAATATTCATTTATATGAGCCCAAGCATTTTATAATGCCCTTCTTGGCGCATGCGTTGGGAACATTATCCGGTGCTTTTATTGCCACCCGTTTAGGCGATCGATTTTCCATTTTTCCTGCCTTGTTGATTGGCGCCTTCTTTTTGTATGGCGGTTACTCCATGGTTAAATTGTTACCCGGTGCCCCCTTGTGGTTCGATGTTGTTGATTTGAGTTTAGCCTATATTCCCATGGCGGTGTTGGGATGGTGGCTTGGAAAAAAATAACTATTATTCCGGTCTAACATACTGGTTGCGTTCGAACAGCGGAACAACTCGATATTCAATTTCTAAGTTGATTTGATGATTAGGCAAGGATTCTACTATAGCATTGAACTTTTTGTAAAACAGTTCGTCGCTAATAGGGCGTTGGGCTTCATAGATATACGTAGGTGTTGATGTTGACCCTGCACCCACCCATGTAAAACCGTGTTGCTTGAACAATTGATGTTGTTGTGCCGCATCAACACGCGGTGGGAATGTAACTACCATGCGTGGCTTGGCCATCAACAATCCGCCCCGATCAAACACCGGGCGGTGCAACTTACACATCGCTTTAATGTGAAATACATCAAGGAGGTATTTTTTAATGTTTTCAATATAGTTCACGGCGGTGTCGTTCGGTATACTTACGCCTTTTCGCCCTTTCAATAGTCTCTCCTTAAATTGTTCGCTACTGTTGGGGGCATAAGCCCACAAATCCACATAGTAATCGCCATCACGCGTTTTTTCGACCCTGATATCGGGGAAGGCTACTTTAAATCGGGCATATTCAAATGCATCGAGCGAATCTTGTATACTGAATTGTCTTGAATGACGATCCGGATTCCATTGGATATAATATTGTTCGTGGTTGAAATTCAACGGCACCTTCACTTGTCGGCTCCAATAAAATGGCTGGCCTTCATACAACCAAAATAAGTACATCGACATGCCATCGGTCATTTCGTTGTATTGAGGGCAACACAACGCATATAGACTGTCTTGTTCGATTCGTATTGAATCAATAGGGCCATGAAGGTAAATTTCAAAAAAACCTTGCGGATTCGATTCGATTTTTTCGGTGGTATGGTTGGCGTAATACACAACACCATTGAATGTTCGCGCTTCGTTGGGTTGGGTTACCAAACGCAACAATTTATTGTACACCGTATCGCGGTAGAGTTGTCCATTTTCTTGGTAAACTTGCCAACGGCCAATGCGAAGACTATCACAGCTTCGAAGATGACCGTATTCCAATAGTTTATCGTTGGTATCGGTGGCCAAGAAAAATAGTTCCTTTTCATTCAAGCGTCGGTAATAATGCCGTTGTTGATGGATGGCAATAGCCGTTGATCCTGCCGCTAGCATAGGGGCCGTTAAATAATATGAAAGGGTTTGATGTTCACCAAATTGTATGTAAACCCCTTCTCCATAAGTACGAATAGGATCGCCAAAGGGCCTTAATTTGTATTGTACATACACCGGCACCGTTTCGCGCGCGGGGATCGATTTGGGAATATCCACTTGAACATACTCCTGTTTAGGGACTTTTACCGACACATTATAGGCCAAGGGATTGGACACATAAAAAGTATCGTACAAAATCAACGGAATCGTATCGGACGGAAAAATTTGCAGCGGGAATGTCCGACCGGGTGCCGAGGCATACAAGATGGCTTGTTTCGGATAAACCACCGGGTTGGTCACCGGATTCCCCACCGGTACAACCTGTTTGATAAAGCAGGTATCTTTTACCAAAGTCCATTGGCGCGACTTCCAGGCATAGGTTATTCGACACATTTTATTACCCGACGACGGCAAGGTATCGTCGGCAAATAATTGCTTGAGGTGTTCACTGTAACGAAGGTGTTTTTTGCTGTGAAGTTGCGAGTCGATTACATAGCTCGACTGTTCCGGTAAATAAGTATAATATAAGCGCCCGGAAGCATTGCTTGCCGAAACACTAAAATCGGGATAGAAGTTGTTTTTCTCGTACGGGTTAGGAAAATATTTCATGGTATGGGAACGCCATTGACCATACGGACTTTTAGCCGAGGGGGATTCAATACTGTTTACCAATTTGAGACTCTTTTCGTGGTAAGCCTGTATAGCTAATAATCGCCGTTCATAGGCATTGCCATCGGGCGAAATGGTATAATTATCTCGATGAACTATTTGAAAAACAGGGAACCAATAAGTTCGGTATGTTTCGTTGATAACTTCCGGTGCTTTGTTTGGCGAAACCATAATTTGAATGGGTTCAATAGGTTCGTTTTGATATGTCAATCGATCAATGGCATACGCGCGATGTTTCGGAATATCCAACAACGCATCAGGGTAACGACCTTTCGGGTCGTGCAAGCGAATACGAACGAAAACAGGCATGGTAAGTAGCGACGACAAGTGTTTAACCTTATTTTCGGCGTCTATCGTAATGGCTTGTGTACATAAATCGATGCCACCACCAAAACTAGGCACCACACATACCCATTGATCTTGAAGCCCCCTGAAGGATTTTCGTTTAAAGAAATCGGTTGTTGGTTTTACACGCGATACCGGCGGATGGCTGTTTAGCCAAAACACAAACGAATCTTGATAGCCCAATAACGTATTCATATTTTTCTTCTTATACCCTTGATCGATTTCAATCCATTGTTTGAACGGATTTCCGTTTTGATCGCATAGGGTTAATTCGAGGTT
>JBIKQE010000190.1:0-4716 GCA_044349815.1 Chitinophagaceae bacterium
ACACAATGCCTTTTTCGATGAGCATTTGTCCGTGTTTCACCTCATCGGCCAACTGATTATTCGCAGCACCGGCCACTACGGTGGCTTTTAATTTAGCAATGCTGTCGTCGTTGAGGGTGGCTCCCAATGCGCATGGCGCGTAGATGTCCATATCGGCATTGAGCATGTCTTCGGGTTTTACGAAGGTTACTTGATGACGATCCATAGTTTCTTTGATGCGGGCTTCGTTGATATCGGTGATGGATACAACGGCGCCTTCGTTGATGAGGTGGCTCACGAGGTATTGCCCCACGTGACCAACACCTTGCACCATTACTTTTTTACCACTCAAATTATCGGAACCAAATTGTTTTTTGGCAGACGCTTTCATTCCCATAAATACCCCATACGCGGTGAAGGGCGACGGGTCGCCACTACCACCCATGAATTCGGGGATACCGGTTACATGTTTGGTTTCGAGGTGGATATACTCCATATCGGCGGCCGATGTATTCACATCTTCAGCCGTGATGTATTTACCATTGAGGGAGTTTACAAATTTTCCGTAACGGCGCCAGAAGGCTTCGTTTTTCATGTTGGGGTTACCAATAATAACGGCCTTACCACCACCAAGGTGCAAGCCGGAGATAGCAGCTTTGAAAGTCATACCACGCGACAGGCGAAGGGCGTCGATAATAGCATCATCGTCGGATGCATAATTCCACAAACGGGTACCGCCGAGGGCAGGGCCGAGGGTGGTATTATGGATAGCAATAATGGCTTTGAGGCCGGTGTGTGGATCGGTGCAAAACACGACTTGTTCGTGTTCCATTTCGCTCATCCGATCAAAAACTAACTTAGACATGTTGTGTTGTTTTTTAAAGGGGGGATTCTTGTGTTGTTTCTTCGGGTAGATGATTATCCGTTGCTTCGTTGTTCTCGGAAACATTGGAAGGAGATGCTGTTGGCAACTCGGTTAAAACAGTTTCCTGATTGGTATCGGAAGCCGATTCCGTTGCATTGGGTTTATCGGTTTTCTTTTTAGCCGGACGCATAATGAACGACATCTCGCGCTCGTCGGCTTGCATTTTTTGTTTAACCTCTTGCACTTTTTTCTTGAGCTCGTCGATGTGCTTGCTTACTTCTTGTTTAGTTTCGTTGAGCTCTTCGCGTTTTTCGTACGAACGAAGTGTGGCGGGTAAATTAGCGAGACGGTCGTCGAGGTCGAAGAGTAAATCTTCTTCGCGATGCAGGTCGCGGCTAATTTTATTTAAGAAAGAACGATTACGTTGAATGCGTTCTTGTAAGCTGGTGGCGAGTGTTTGACGGCGTTCATCGCGCCAAGCATCTTTACGTTCGAAGAATTTCTTTTTAGCGGCAAAGAAACGATCCCACAACGCATCGCCTTGTTCTTTGGGCACCCATCCAATGGTTTTCCAGTCGTCCATTAAGTCGGAATACTCTTGCGTGGCTCCATCAAAATCGGATGTATTGATGAGTTCTTCAGCACGTTCAACGATGGCGAGTTTGCGCGTGTAATTATTTTCTTGTTCAGTACGAATACTGCTAAAGTGGGCGTCCTTTCGACTGAAAAAATGATTTTTGGCGTCGAGAAAACGTTGCCAAATTTCATCGCTTTTTTCTTGAGCTACGCGACCGGTTTTTTTCCATTCGTCCATCAATTCGGTAAAGAGGGCGGTGGTTTTTTTCCAATCTTTGCTATCGCGAAGGGCTTCGGCTTTAGTCACCAATGCTTCCTTTTCGAGGAGGTTGGCTTCTTGTTCCGATTTAATTTCTTTAACGTGTTCTTTTTTACGTTTGAAGAAGTGGTCGCGGGCTTCGTTGAAGCGGAGCCAAATTTCTTCGGAACGATGTTTAGCTACAGGGCCGATGGTTTTCCATTCGTCCATCATAGCCAAAAGGGTATCGGTGGTTTTTTTCCACTCGGTACTGTCTTTCAGCTTTTCGGCTTGTTCGCACAAATCCATTTTCTTCGATAAATTATCGAGGAGTTCTTTTCCGAATTCATCGTGTTTAGCTTGTTTAAGCGCGAAGAATGCGGTTACGGCTTTTTCGATACGTTCTGCGAAACCTTCGTTGCGGATATCGGGAACGGAGGCCGGGAGGGCTTTGTATTTTTTTTGAAGGCTTGCGAGTTGTTCGGTAGCCAGTTTCAAATCGGGTGCTTGCGTAAGTTGTTCAAGCTCGTTGCAGATGGCTTCTTTTTCGGCAATTACAGCTTCGGTGCGAAGGCGGAGTTGTTCTTCCCAGGCATCGAGGCGGTTGAACGCAGATTCGTAATCGCCAATGGCTTTGGCTTTCATCAAACTACTCCGCGAGCGGTTAATGCGGCCGGCACATTTTAAAATATCGCCGTCTTGTTGGAGGTCGGTTTCAATTTTTTGTAAGTCGTCGATGAAGGGTTTGAATTGTTCTTGTAATTCGTTGAGTTTGGTGTCTTGGTTGGCGTCGTCGTAGTCGCCGACGATGCGTTCGGCAAACCATTTGTTAGCCGGCAATATCACCTTTCCTTCCCTTAAAGTAAACAGTTCGCTGTTGGCCATACCGTTATAGAAAGCGCAAAAGTATGCAATTTCAACTAAAAAAAGGTTTCATTACAAGGCTTTCCGCAAGCCGGCCTTGAGTACACCTAATTGTTCGCGGTATTTGGCCACGGTTCGACGGGCAATAGGGTACCCTTTTTCGCTCAAAAGTTCCGTTAAACGGTCGTCGGTGAGCGGATGGCGCTTGTCTTCGGCCAAAATAAGGTCGTTTAGCAAGGTTTTTACTTCACGGGTTGAAACTTCTTCGCCCGAGTGTGTGGCCATGCCTTCGGAGAAGAAGAATTTCAGTTTAAACATACCGTATTCGGTTTGAACATATTTGCTGTTCACCACCCGCGAAATGGTGGAAATATCCAAACTAGCGGCATCAGCCACATCTTTGAGGATCATGGGTTTGAGTTTGGCTTCGTCGCCAGAGAGAAAGAAGGCTTCTTGGAGACGAAGAATATGACTCATAGTTAAAAACAATGTTTCGCGGCGTTGTTGAATAGCGTCGATAAACCACTTGGCCGAATCGATTTTCTGTTTAATAAATTGAACGGCATCGCGCTGACTGCGGCCTGCGGCGGTATTGTGGGAGTATGTTTCGAGCATTTCGCGGTACGCCGGACTAATTCGTAATTCGGGGGCATTCCGGGCATGAATATGCAATTCAAGCTTACCGCCTTCATGCAGTATGGTAAAATCGGGTACAACAGCTTGTGAGGTGGTGGCTTGTCCATCGTTAAACACCGCACCCGGTTTAGGGTTAAGGTGGGTAATGGCGTGAATGGCGGCCTTTAATTGAGTTTCGCTGAGGCTCAATGCCCGTTGTAGTTTGTCGTATTGTTTTCGGGTAAACTCGTCGAAATGAATGTTTAAAATAGCTTGGGCATGTTGATTGGCTTCGTTGTGAGGTTTCCGCTGCAATTGGAGTAGAAGGCATTCGCGCAAATCGGTGGCCCCTACACCGGCGGGGTCGAAGCCTTGAACTTGGAGGAGGATGCGTTTCAAATCGGATTCGGCAATGGCCATATTTTGGCGTATTTGCAAATCGTCGGTGAGGGCTTGAATATCGCGGGTGAGGTATCCGTTATCGTCGATACTCCCAATAATGAATTCGGCCAGGGCGTGGTCGACCTCGGAGAGGTTGAGCACATTTACTTGGTTGAGGAGGTGCTCGTAAAAAGAAGTTTGTGAGGAGGGTTGAAAAACGGGCGCGTCGTCGTCGTCGGGGTTATAATCTATTTTAGTAGCATAAGCCGGGGTATCGTCGTCGGGCGGAAGCAGGCTGTCGATATCGAAGAGTTCCTCGTTGGTATCGTCGGATTCGGCCTCGTTGGCTTCGGTTTCGTTGGTGTCGGTTTCGTTAGTCGTATCGAAGGAATCGGTTTCCGTGGCATTCCAATCCTCTTCATTGGTTTCGTTCAATTCGAGGGCAGGATTCTCGTTCAATTCTTCTAAAATACGTTCCTCTAAATGCAAGGTAGGCACTTCAATCAACTTCATTAATTGAATTTGCTGCGGCGATAATTTTTGCAGCAGGCGTTGACGTTGAGAAAGCGATTGCATAATACAATTACAAAGGTAATTTCCAATTAGTAGGAATCCCCTTTTTGATTCGTTAAAACAAGGTACACGGGTTAGTCGGCCACGGCCACTACTTCCTTCACTTCCGGAATCATCCGTTTCATCATGCCTTCGATACCCGATTTCAGCGTAATCATGGAGGACGGGCAACCACTGCACGAACCTTGTAAACTCAACGAAACTATGCCATTGTCGTAGTTGCGGAATGCGATTGCCCCCCCATCCATTTCAACGGCGGGTTTTACATAATTCTCGAGCAGTTCTTTGATGCGCACAACCACATCGGTATCTTCACTGAGGGCCATCTTCTTTTCTTGCATGGCTTTTACTTCCTCTTCGTTGATGATGGGTTTACCTTCTTGCAAATATTCTTTCAAAAATTCGCGGAGACTAGGAATTACATCGTTCCAATCGGTATCGGGTGTTTTAGAAAGCGTAATGAAGTTACTGGCAATGAATACGCCCCGAATAAATGGGAAGCCAAATAACTCTTTCGCCAAGGGCGAAGGGCCGGCTGATTCCTCGGTTGCAAATTCAATATTTTTACTCGGGTACAATAGTTTGTTGGCAACAAACTTCATCGTTTCCGGGTTAGGGGTCATTT
>JBIKQE010000191.1:0-4683 GCA_044349815.1 Chitinophagaceae bacterium
CTTTCAAATAGAGGCCGCATCGGATGGTCAACTTCACGGTTACGACCTTACCGGTCGTTGTGTTTTTACGCAAGCCATTCAAACTGGTTCAAACTCCTTCCAAACCCCCACAAGCCTTAAAGGGCTCTTCATGGTTCGTGTGGTTTATAACAACCAAACCGCCTATACCGGCAAATTGATTATCCGTTAATTTTTTTATCCATGACCACTCATTTCATGAAAGCCTTCTTGATTGGGGCCTTACTTTGTATTGGTTCACAATGGCTGCAAGCGCAGAACCTTTACGATATAAACACCTTACAAAAAATTGAGTTGCAATTTTCGCAACTCAATTGGGATTATCAAATGGATACGGCCAAGCATGGTGCCGAAGGCTATTTAATGGCCGATTGGGTGAAAGTGAATGGCGTTCAATACGACAGCGTGGGCGTGAAGTACAAGGGCAATTCGTCGTTCGATTCTACACGTTTGAAAAACCCCTTGCATATCGAATTCAATACCTACAAATCGCAACACATCAAGGGCTATAAAGATATTAAACTCAGTAATGCGTATGGCGACCCGAGTTTACAACGCGAGGTTTTGGCCTACAACATCTTACAGAATTACATGGAATGCCCAAAAGCAAACTTTGCGCAGGTGTATATCAATGGAACCTACTTAGGATTATATTCAAGTGCGGAGAATATTGATAAGAAATTTTGTGGCGACCGATTTGGAAACAATACCGGAACCTTTGTAAAATGCAATCCGATTATCAACCCTACCCCGGCTATTAAAAGCAATTTGAAATTTATAAACACCGACAGCAGCAGCTATGCGAATTTGTACGAAATAAAATCGAACAGTGGATGGCAAGTATTAACCCAACTTTGCGACTCGCTAAGTAATACCCCTACATCGATCAGTAATCTTGTTGATGTTGACCGTGCCTTATGGATGCTGGCCTTCAACAACTTAAACATAAACTTAGACAGTTATTCGGGTGTTTTTTCGCAGAATTATTATATCTACAAAAATCAAACCCAACGGTTTAATCCTATGATATGGGATTTGAATATGTGTTTTGGTGCCTTCCCGTTTGCCGGTAATGGCACTGCATCGATGGGTTCGTTAGATACGAACGGCATGAAGAATTTTCCCATCAATAACCACGCCACCGACCCGAATTGGCCGCTTATTAAAGCCCTTCAAGCCAACGATACTTACAAACGTATGTATGTAGCCCATATGCGCACTATGTTGAATGAGCAAATTGTCAATAACGCCTACAAAACGCAATACAACCAACTTAAAAACATCATTGATACGGCAGCCCAATCCGACAACAATGCCTTTTTTACGTATACCCAATTTCAATCGGCGGCTACTATCAATCATCCCTTTGGTTCGTACTACGTACCTGGCCTATTTAATTTGATGGATGCCCGAGCTACCTATTTGCAAAACACGTCCGATTTTCAAGCAATTCCACCTAACATAAGCAGTGCTACTACCAACCCGGGCGTATTAAGCTTAGGGAATTCGTTTACCATCAACGCCACCATTCAACAAGCCAATTCTGTTTTTCTTGGATATCGTTTTCAGTTGCACGAAGCCTTTACAACAACGAACATGTACGACGATGGACAGCACAACGATGGAGCCGCTAACGATGGTGTCTACGGAGCCATATTGCCTATGAGTCAGGTTCGTATGCAATATTATATTTATGCCGAAAATAACAATGCGGGTATGTTTTCGCCCGAACGAGCCGAGCATGAATTTCATACCCTAACAGTGCCGAGTCAATCGCCCACACTGGGCCAATTAGTGATTAATGAAGTATTGGCCGATAATACTACGGGTATAAAAGACGAATACAACGATCGTGAAGATTGGATAGAAGTGTTTAACACCTCAACAAGTGTTCTCGATTTAAGTCAAGTGTATTTATCCGACGATAGCCACAATGTTTTAAAATGGAAATTTCCGGATAATACTTATTTAGAACCTAATGGATTCATGATTGTTTGGGCCGACGATGAGGCGTATCAACTTCCTCGCCACACAAGTTTTAATATGAATAAATTAGGCGACACCGTTTTATTGAGTTTAGGTAATAACACCTTACTTGATAGTACCACCTTTGGGGCTCAAATGAGTAATGTTTCTTGGGGGCGCTTTCCAAATGGCACGGGTTCATTTCAGCCAATGAATACCTCGTTTAATACCTATAATAACAACTGGCCGCTTCAAGTAACGCAGGTTACTAGCCATCCCATTCATATTTATCCGAATCCCACAACAAATACCTTGAACATAATATGCCAAGGGGAACAAACAATGAGGGTATTTGATGGTGTTGGCAGACAAATTTGGCAACAAAACATTAAGGGTAACACGGCACTGAATACAAGCCAATGGCCTAATGGGTTGTATTGGTTACAATGTGGAGAACACACCAAACAATTTGCGGTACTTCATTAAATAAGGCTATTACCTTTGTGGTTATGCCACAAGCTTTACCTTATTCCCTTGTTATTCATGGCGGCGCCGGAACCATCCGTCCCGATTTATTGAATGAACAACAACAACTTGCATTTCGTAATGGTTTAAACGAAGCCTTGGAGGCTGGTTTCGGTATACTGAAACAAGGCGCAACTGCTATTGAAGCTGTTTGCAAGGCGGTATCTATACTCGAAAACAATCCCTTGTTCAATGCAGGTCGCGGGGCAGTTTACACCCACGAAGGCCATCAAGAATTGGATGCCGCCATTATGGATGGAAAAACCTTAGCCGCAGGAGCATTAGCGGGCGTAAAGTATGTAAAGAACCCTATTCAATTAGCTCGTGCCATTATGAACGATGGTCGTCATGTATTTTTGAGTGGCGAAGGGGCTTTGCAATTTGCCCAGGAGCATCAATTGGAGATTGAAAATAATTCCTATTTCGAAACACCTATTAGGCATGAGCAATGGTTGGCCTTAAAAGACACACCGTATTATCAGCTCGATACCCTCAACGACAAAATAAAAACAAACTACCCGCCCGATAAAAAATTTGGGACCGTGGGAGCCGTCGCCCTCGACCAACACGGTAATTTAGCCGCGGGCACCTCAACCGGTGGCATGTGCAATAAAAAATATGGCCGTATTGGTGATAGTCCTGTAATAGGTGCCGGCACCTATGCCAATAACAATACCTGTGCCATCAGTTGCACCGGGCATGGCGAATTTTTTCTCCGTGGTGTTGTTGCTTACGACATTTCGTGTTTGATGGAATATGCCGGTTTATCGGTCGAAGCGGCATGTAACAAGGTAGTGATGGAGAAGTTAGTAGCAGTTGGGGGCGAAGGTGGACTCATAGCCATCGATGCTCAAGGTCGTATTGCGATGCCCTTCAACAGCGATGGCATGTACCGTGGATTTCAAACTTCACAGGGCGAAAAAAACATTGCCCTATTTAAAGAGTAGATTAACTTTGTTGAAAATAATAACCCCATGCTAAAAACATTGTTACTTTACCCAAAATTCAATTCTGTGCGTATTCTATTCATTAGCCTTTTACTGTTTTGTATTCATACCGCCATTGGTCAGAAAAAGAAATTGGTTGCGGTTGGTTTTTACAACCTCGAAAATTATTACGATACCTTGAACGATCCGAATACGAACGACGATGAATTTACACCCAATGGTGCCAATGCCTATTCGGGCGAAGTATTTAAAAAGAAAATAGAAAACCTTACATCGGTTATTGAAAAAATGGCGATGGAAAAAACCGACGAAGGGGTTGCCATTTTAGGAGTAGCTGAAATTGAAAACGAAGCTGTTCTTAAGGTATTGTGCGCCCACCCTCGGTTAGCCAAACGCAATATGAAGGTGGTTCATTTTGATAGCCCCGATGAACGAGGTGTGGATGTAGGCTTATTGTACAATCCATCCCTTTTTAAATTAATGAATGCTCAAGCCCTTCGTGTGCCGGTTGAACTAGGCGATCGCCCTACACGGGATGTGCTGTATGTAACGGGAAAATTAGCTGGCGATGTAACCCATATTTTTGTGAACCACTGGCCTTCGCGCCGTGGTGGAGAAAGCGCAACCCGCGAAAAACGTAAAATTGCGGCTTCCGTTTCGAAGAAAATCATCGATTCCTTGTTGAAAGAAAACCCCTTAGCTAAAATTATTTTGATGGGCGATTTGAACGACGACCCTATCAACGCCAGTGTAACCGAAGTATTACAAGCTAAAGGCAAACCCGGCGAAGTACGCACCTACAATATGTATAACCCCTGGATGGTATTTTTCAAACAAGGGAATGGTACCATGGCCTACCAAGATTCATGGAGCTTGTTCGATCAAATTTTGATGTCGTCGGGCTTTATTCGTAAAATAAGTGGCGGTTTAAATTTTGAAGAAGCTGAAATCTTCAACCGTTCGTTTATGATTGAAAAATTTGGAACCTATAAAGGATATCCGAAACGCTCCTACAGCAATGGTGTTTGGAACGATGGTTACAGCGATCACTTTCCCACACTCTTGTATTTTAGTGTCAATCCATTGCCCACCAACTAAGGACGAAACGGATCCCACGAATAAATATCGGCCGGATACATAAAATGGCCCGTGCTATCTACCCCGGCCGTTAAATACGCAAAGTAAACTTGCATGGGTTTGCCAATAGGAATGTATTTGGTTTTTCGTT
>JBIKQE010000023.1:0-16860 GCA_044349815.1 Chitinophagaceae bacterium
CGCGTGTTTGGCTTTTCAGTTTATCGTAAAAGTCGAACACGATTTCCGTGAGGGGCATTTCGAAACTGAGTTCGATACGGGTAGGTGTGAGGTAGCTTTGGTTGGTGAGCATACCGCGTTTGTTGATACACAAGTTCATAATGTTCCCGATGTATTCGGGTTTGGTAATGATTTGTGCTTTGATGAAAGGCTCTTTGATATAGTCGAGTCGACTGCTATCGGGCATTTCGGTGGGATTGTTTACAATAATGGTTTCGCCTTTGGTGGTGGTAGCTTCGAAGCTAACGTTGGGCACCGTGGTGATTACCATTTGATTGAATTCGCGTTCGAGGCGTTCCTGGATAATTTCCATGTGGAGCAAGCCGAGGAAGCCGCAACGAAACCCGAAGCCGAGGGCTTGTGAGGTTTCGAGTTCGAAGGTGAGGGAGGCGTCGTTGAGTTGGAGTTTTTCCATGCACCCGCGGAGTTCTTCGAACTGGTCGGTTTCAACGGGATAGATACCTGCGAATACCATGGGCTTTACGTCTTCGAACCCTTTGATGGATTCGAGGCAAGGGTTGGTGGTGGTGGTGATGGTATCGCCCACTTTCACTTCTTTGGCCACTTTGATACCGGTTATAACGTAGCCTACATCGCCGGCACAAACTTCTTTGCGCGGGTCCATGCCGAGTTTGAGGATGCCCACTTCGTCGGCCCCGTATTCTTGTCCGGTATTGGAGAATTTAATTTTATCGCCTTGTTTGAGGGTACCGTTAAATACGCGGAAATAAACGATGATTCCGCGGAAGCTATTGAAAACACTGTCGAAAATGAGGGCTTGCAAGGGGGCTTCGGTATCGCCTTTGGGGGCAGGAATACGGTGAATGATGGCGTGTAAAATTTCTTCGATGCCGATGCCGGTTTTACCGCTGGCGAGGAGGATATCTTCTTCCTTACAGCCAATGAGTTCAATAATTTGGTCTTTTACTTCGGGAATCATGGCCCCGTCCATATCAATTTTGTTGATAACGGGAATGATTTCGAGGTTATTTTCAATAGCGAGGTAGAGGTTCGAGATGGTTTGGGCTTGGATACCTTGAGTGGCATCTACCAAGAGGAGGGCACCTTCGCAAGCGGCGAGCGCGCGACTTACTTCGTACGAGAAATCAACGTGGCCGGGCGTATCGATGAGGTTGAGCACATATTGTTCGCCTTGGTAGGGATAGTTGATTTGGATGGCATGACTTTTAATGGTAATGCCTTTTTCGCGCTCGAGATCCATGTCGTCGAGCACCTGGTTCATCATGTCGCGTTCGCCGATGGTTTTAGTATGTTCCAATAAACGATCGGCCAGGGTGCTTTTACCATGGTCGATATGGGCTATGATGCAGAAATTACGTATGTTTTTCATGGAATTACCGAAAGGAGTGCAAAAGTAGGTCTTTATCGGCGTTCAAAAAAAACAAAAGCATTTACCAGTTGTCTTGGTCGGACGCGTGACCTTCCGGGTTCGATGTGGCGTTATAATTCTCGGTTGGAGGCTGGTAATCGTGATTATTTTCATAATCGTGATTAGCACCATTTTCATTGGCCGAGGGAATATACTCTTGGTCGTGATTAAATGCATCGAAATCGAAATCGGGCATCAATTCTGTTTTTACAAAATCGATGGCTTCGCCGAGGGCTTTGATGAATTTATTAAAGTCTTCCTTGTACAAGAAGAGTTTATGCTTTTCGTAGCCTTCATCGTAGAGGCGTTTTTTGCTTTCGGTGAGCGTAATGTAATAGTCTTGACCGCGAGTAGCTTTTACATCGAAGAAGTAGGTTCTTTTTTTACCGGCTTTTAAGCGTTTGCTAAAAAGGGAATCATTATTGCGTTCCGGTAAATAATCGTTTTGGTTTTCGTAAGACACAGATAAATATTTGTTTTTAATGTTCAAACAAATATAGCTTAGGTTTAGAATAAACACATGATAATGTGATTGGATTTCTTAAATTGTATCTTTTTAATCGATAAAAAAAGCGTATTAACCTTAAAACATGCTCAATGCTTTTTCAACCATGTTTTTTGAGCCAATAAAAACGGGAACGCGTTGGTGTAATTCTTGTGGCATAACATCTAAGATATTTTGCGAACCGGTGTGGCCAATTCCGCCTGCTTTTTCAATGATGTAAGTCATTGGATTGCATTCGTATAACAAGCGTAATTTGCCGTTTACATTTTTCTTATCGCCGGGGTACAAGAAGATGCCTCCTTTGATGAGGGTACGATGAATATCGGCCACCATACTCCCGATGTAGCGATGCGAGTAGGGGCGTTTGGTTTCTTTGTCTTCCGCCATACAATACTGCAAATAAGCTTGAATTTTTTCGTCTATTTTGTAATAGTTACCTTGGTTGATGGAATAGATTTTGCCATCGGCGGGGCATTGAATATTGGGGTGAGAGAGGCAGAATTCTCCCACGGATGGTTCGAGGGTGAATCCGTTCACGCCGAGTTTGGTAGCATATACCATCATGGTGCTCGAGCCGTAAATAACGTAACCAGCGGCCATGAGGCTGTGGCCGGGTTGAAGAAAATCGTCTTTGGTAACGGGTTGGCCGTGTGGGGTTACCCGACGGTGGATGGCAAAGATGGTACCAATAGAAGCGTTCACATCTATATTAGACGAGCCGTCGAGTGGATCGAAGAGCACCACATAGTTCGATTGCATGGAGTGTTCGTCGGTAAAGGCAATAAAATCGTCAATTTCTTCGGAGGCTACTCCGGCGCATTGACTACTATTTTGAAGGATATTGACCAGAATTTGATCGGCCATTACATCCAGTTTCATTTGTTCTTCGCCTTGAACGTTTACGTTGCCGTGGGCGCCGAGGATGTCGGTTAAGCCTGCTTTGTTCACCGCTTGGTTGATGAATTTACATGCCAAACCAATATCGCGTAGCACGGTGGATAATTCGCCGGTAGCTTTGGGGAATTGGCGGGTTTGTTGGATGGTAAATTCGTCGAGGGTTGTTAATTGGCGATGCGTACTCATGGCGCAAAGGTAACGGATTACGTCTTTTTTTCAAACCGAAACTAGGCTGTGGTTTTTTTAGTGTATCCGATTGTACCCATTTGTTACAAGCATGGGTAGTAAGGGTATGTTGCCTAGAAGGAATTGAGGGGTGTTTAGCAGTATTTAAGTTAGGGGTAGATTCTCTGGGTAGTTCATATTGTCAAATTGACGTCAAATAAGTGCATTTTACGAAAATAGGGCATTTGAGCCATCATCTGTGGGTTACCTTTGTGTGTTCTACATAACGAAGGAGAATTTAGCTTGTTGCTTATATTAACATCGAACGAGATGGCAATTATGCCACATTGGGTATTGGCCGGTCAAATTGCTATATTCTTAGTTATTGCAATGAGCCTAATTATTGCCCATCGTCGAAATAAAAAGAAGAAGCAGGTAGACGATATCAAGCATCGCTTACAGTTGTCGGAGTTTGAATCGCGGCTTTTACGTTCACAAATGCATCCTCATTTTGTATTCAACGCCCTGAATAGCATCAATAACCTCATTTTGCGCGATGAAAGCGAGAAGGCATCGAATTATTTAGTGAAATTCTCGCAGCTGCTACGACGGCAATTGCGTTTTTCAACTGAGCAAGAAATTAGTTTAGAAGATGAATTGGAAACTGTTCGATTGTACTTGATTGTAGAGGAATTGCGGTTTTCAGAATCTTTTACATGGAGTATTGAAGTAGATCCGCTCATGAATCCGAATAATTTGGCGGTCCCCCCTATGATTTTGCAACCTTATGTTGAAAATGCCATTTGGCATGGTTTGTTACCCAAAAATGGGGAGAAAAAGATTAAAATAATGGTTGAGGACTATTCCTTGAACCAAATCTTAATTCGCATCCAAGATAATGGTATTGGTATGGCTGCATCGGCAGAATTAACCCCCAAATACAAGGAGCATCGCTCGTTTGGGATGGAAATGGGGGAGCGTCGGTTGCAATTACTCAATGCCGACGGCCTGTCGGCCCGTGTTGATGTTGTTCATCTAAATTCACAAAACAATACACCCATGGGGACTGAAATCAAGTTATATTTGCCATTAAGGCATATTGTGCCCCCCATAAATCATTAAAAACTCCTTGAAACATGTTCAGAACAGTAATCATTGACGATGAAAAGAATAGTGTTGAGGTACTTGAATTGTTATTAAAAAAGAAATTTAAGGATATCGATATTGTTGGAAAATTCACATCTGCTCCTCAAGGCTTGGAATTTCTTAAGAAAAATGAGGTTGATTTGGTTTTTTTAGACATTGAAATGCCTTATTTAAGTGGATTTGACATTTTGAATCGATTTGAAACTCGAACATTCAATGTTATTTTTACTACCGCTTTCGATCAATACGCCATTCAAGCCATTAAGCATGCCGCTCTCGATTATTTATTAAAACCCATTGATGTAGATCAGTTGAAAGCGGCCATTGAAAAATTACGTCGTAAGCACCGCGACGAAATGGTGGTACGTCAATTGGCTAAATTGGTTCAATCGTACAATCCGGAGGAGTCGATTACCGAACAAACACAACGTTTGGTAAAGCCTAAAACAAAAGTGGCGGTTGGTTTCCAAGATCGAATTGTTTTTTATGAACCCGATGAAATAAAATATTGCCAAAGCAACGATAATTACACCAATATCATTTTACGCAATGGCGAGAAAGTGTTGGCTTCAAAAACAATTAAATATTTCGAATCGGTATTGAATGGAAATGGTTTTGTGCGTTCGCATCAATCATTTTTAGTGAATACCAAATTAGTAAAACAATATACCAAAAAAGACGGCGGATTTTTAGTGCTGGAAGATGGAACATCTATCCCAGTGAGTAGGAATCGGAAGGAAATTGTTTTGCAGTTATTCAAAGGTGGTTTAGTAGCCATTTAATTTGTAAACCGTATTATTAAAAAGCCTGCATTGTTGAATGCAGGCTTTTTTTATTATGAATTGCCTTGTATGCGATCATGGATGGTTTTTCGTGAGAACCAAAGTATAATACCGGTGAGTATCATGCCAACAGCAATAATTTCGGCTTGGGTAGGATGAAGCCAGCCCCAATCGTATTGGTAATTCACCCTGATTTTTTCAACCAGGAAGCGTTCCATCCCATTCACTATTAAATACAAACTGAATAAACTTAAGGGTAAGGTAAAGCGTTTGCGGATAAACCACAACAAAGCAAAGAGTAACACCCCGGCAAAAAATTCGTAAACGGGCGTTGGGAAAACGGGCATGGGTAAAACCGCGCAATATTCCCCTTCGCAATTGCTTAAAGGGATGCCTACCCGATTGACATTGTGAGGGTAGTTGTAAGCAAACAGCCAGGTAGGTAAAAAGGAGGGCGCTTCTATTGCTTTGTGACTAATTTCAGTGCCCGGTTCAAAGTGACGTTGTAAATGTTCGCGGTATTGGACCTTAACCGAATCGAAAGGGAGACTGGCTTTAACAACCAGCCCTTGCTGATTGGTTGCATAGGCTGAATTGAAGATGCCCCAATCGCCATCGCCACTAACTTGGCAGCCTAGGCGGCCAATGCCATATGCCAATAAGAGGGCTGGTGCAGCGGCATCGCATAAGTGCCTAAAATCGAGTTTGATACTGCGCGAAAAACGCCATAATAGAAAGGTTGCCAATATTAATCCGCCGTAAAAGGTTAATCCACTACTCGAAAATAAAGAACCTAATGGGTCGCGAATAAAGTCGTTCCATGTTTCTAGGGCATTGAAAATTTTAGCGCCGGCAAAACCGCCAATCGCTGCCACCATCGCTACATCACCTACTCGGCTATGAGGCCACGTTTTTAATTGAACGGTTCGGAGGCCTTTCGCTGCATCGCGTTGAACATCGCGGTAGTAGACAAATCCTCCCAATAAGGCGCCCACCATGCCGAGCCAAATATTGCCTTGGGTTGAAAATAAATAGCTCATCGGATCGGGGGCTGCCAAGGCCCAATCGGCAAACATGCCAAAAAACTTATACCCTAGTAGTCCTCCTATAAGCGCTTGAATAGCAAGGTCTTTTATTTGCAAGGGTTTCCCTTTGGTTACTTCTTCTAAGGTGAAGCCTACAAGGCCGTCGGCTTCTTTGCGTTTAAGTTCTAGGTAAATTACATAACTGCCGGCTAAAAAAGCCATCGACACCATGAAGCCAAATGTTTTTAAAAGACTCAACACCGGGATGTTGATGCCAAAAACTTGTTTTAGAAAGAAATGTATATCTGGGTACATAGTATGTAAAAAGAAACGGGGTAAAAATACATCTTTTTACCCCGTGTCGATTAAAAACGATTTGTAATTAGCAATGTTGCTTGTAGGCTTCCATCAAGTTGGCCGCAATCATTTGTGCTGGACGACCTTCAATCATATGACGTTCAATCATGTGAACCAATTGGCCATCTTTAAAAAGGGCAATACAGGGCGATGAGGGAGGGTAAGGCAACAAATACGAGCGAGCTTGCTTAACGGCATCAACATCGAACCCGGCAAAGGTGGTTGTAAGATGGTCGGGTTTTTTATCGCCTTGCAACGACATTAACACGCCGGGACGGGCGGTGCCGGCACTGCAACCGCATACAGAGTTAAGCACCATCAAGGTTGTGCCTGTTTTTTTCATAGCGTCATTAACAGCATCAACGGTTTCAAGACTATCAAAACCACGGGTGGTTAATTCAGCTTTTAAAGGGAGGACCATTTCGGAGGGATACATTGTTCAATTATTTAGAATGCAAAGTTACGTCGGGTTTTAATGTCCTTCATTCGATGCTATTGATAAAATATAGTTAGCGTTTGTTTTACGACACACGTTGCAATTTAGCATAATTCAACATGATCTTTTTTTGTCCTAAAGCGCCAAAATCGATGGTGGCAATTTTGTTCGCGGCAGGGCCCTCCATGTGTGTGATTGTTCCTTTGCCGAAGCGTTGGTGCAACACCATCATGCCGGCTTCAAAGGTTGAAGGATCATCGGGTTGGAAGTTTGGAATGGCATCGGGCGTATTGCGTGGCGGTAAAATGGGCTTTTTTTGTTGAATGGCTTGTGTGTCGCGAGGTGTTTGGGTATTATTGCCGGCAAAGAGGGTTTTAGGGCGGGGTTTAATAGCTTGGCTGTCATCCACCAGCTCTTTGGGCAATTCATCAATAAAGCGACTAGGGTCGTTTTGGATGAGGTTCCCAAACCGATAGCGGTTGTTGGCAAAGCTGATCCAAAGTTTTTCTTTGGCACGGGTAATAGCCACATAAAACAAGCGGCGTTCTTCTTCTAAATCGTCGCGATCGTATAAACTCATACTGCTCGGAAATATATTCTCCTCTACACCTACTAAGAAAACGCATGGGAATTCCAAGCCTTTGGAGGCGTGAATAGTCATGAGTTTTACTACGTCTTGTTGCCCTTCTTCCTCTTGGTCGGCATCGGTCAACAAGGTGATTTGTTGTAAGTAAGTACCTAATCCGCGTTCTACCAGTTCGCCATCTTCGGTAGGGGTTTCGGTAAATTCTTTGATCGAGTTGAGCAACTCTTGGATGTTTTCGTAACGGGCTAGGCCCTCCACAGTTTTATCGGCATATAAATCCACCAACAAACCGCTGGCTTTACCAATTTCCATGGCTACTTCGTAGGCATTCTTCTTTTCTAAAAAAAAGCGATGATTTTTAATCATTACGGCAAAAGCCTCCAACGATGTGGCTGTAGCACCTTTGAATCCGTTGGCCCCGGCTTCTTCGATGATATTCCAAAAGGGCACATCTTTTTCTTGCGAAAGCAAGGATATTTTTTGAATGGTGGTGGTGCCAATGCCACGAGCCGGATAATTGATGATGCGTTTTAAGCTTTCCTCTTCTTGTAAATTTACCAATACACGCAGGTAGGCAATAAAATCTTTAATTTCTTTTCGTTGGTAGAACGATTGTCCACCATAAATACGGTATTTGATATTCCCTCTTCGCAACGATTCTTCAAAAGAACGACTTTGCGCATTGGTCCGATACAAGATGGCGAAATCGTTGTTGCTGAGGTGGTTGCGTAATTTGTTTTCTAAAATAGCATCGGCCACAAATTTGCCTTCGTCGTTATCGGTAAAGGTGCAGGCTAATTTAATTTTATCGCCTTCGCCTTTATCGGTCCACAACGATTTTTTAATTTGGTTTTGGTTGTTGGTAATCACCTTATTGGCTGCCTCCAAAATGGTGCGGGTGCTTCGGTAATTCTGCTCCAACTTGATGGTTCGAACTTCTTCATAATCTTTCTGAAATTGAAAAATATTCTCCATGCTGGCGCCACGGAACGAATAAATGCTTTGAGCATCGTCGCCCACCACACAGATGTTTTCGTGTACGGCCCCTAACAATTTAATAATATGGTATTGGGCCAAGTTCGTATCCTGATACTCATCAATCATAATGTATCGAAACTTGTTTTGGTATTTGGCCAATTGTTCTGGAAAATTGCTGAGGAGAATATACATATTCACCAACAAGTCGTCGAAGTCCATAGCGCCATTCCTAAAACAACGTTTGCTATAGGTTTCAAAAATACTGCCTATTTGCGGACGGTTACTGCGGGCATCTTCTTGTTGTATGGATGCATCGGCTTGGTATTCGCGGAAGGTATATAAATTGTTTTTGGCCGCTGAAATACGGTTGTAAACAAAACCGGGTTTGTACAATTTCTCATCAAGGTTCATTTCCTTAATGATGCTTTTTAATAAGCCTTTAGCGTCGTCGGTATCGTAGATAGTGAAGTTGGCAGGAAATCCGAGGTGTTCGGCCTCAACACGTAAAATACGCGAAAACACCGAGTGGAAAGTGCCAATGTATAAGTTGCGTGCTTCTGAGTTGCCTAAAGTATGTTCAATCCGCTCCTTCATTTCGCGAGCGGCTTTGTTGGTAAAGGTCAAGGCCAAAATACGAAACGAATCAACGCCCAGTTGAATCAGGTGAGCAATGCGGGTGGTGAGTACTTTGGTTTTTCCCGAGCCAGCACCGGCAACAATCATCAAGGGACCTTCGGTGTGTAAGACAGCTTCGCGTTGTTCTTCGTTGAGGGAGGATAAATAATCGGCCATATAGTTCAAATGTAGGTTAAAGAAGGGGCTTAAGGCATTGTTTACAATACACAACAAGTGGATAAATACAACGATAAAAAAAAGCACCGCCACTACGGGCAGTGCTACACGCAATTCAGGTTGTTGTTAATATTCGTCTTCGTTAAAGAAGAAATCTTCCTGGGTTGGATAATCAGGCCAGATATCTTCAATTCCTTCGTAGGCTTCACCTTCGTCGTCTAATTCCTGCAGGTTTTCGATGACTTTGATGGGGGCGCCCGAACGAATAGCGTAATCAATCAATTCGTCTTTTGTTGCGGGCCAAGGGGCTTCCTCTAAATGAGAGGCTAATTCAAGACTCCAAAACATGGGATTAAAATTTAAGGGTTTTACAATGTGGGCAAATGTAACATGATTTTGATAACCGCCAAATCTTTATGTTTGCACTATGTTATCCACAAAAAACCTCCGTAAAAATTATGGTTCCCTTGAGGTATTGAAAGGGATTTCCATGCAGGTGGAGGAAGCTGAAATTGTGAGTATTGTAGGGGCTTCGGGGGCCGGCAAAAGTACATTGCTGCATATTATGGGAACCCTTGAAAAACCCGATTCGGGCGAATTATTGGTTCGGAATACGTCGGTTTTTACCTTGAACGACAAACAATTATCCGATTTTAGAAACCGCCATATTGGTTTTGTATTCCAATTTCATCATTTATTGCCTGAATTTTCGGCCCTGGAAAATATTTGTATGCCTGCCTGGATTGCCGGACAATCGAAAGCAGATGCTGAAAAAGAAGCCCTCCGATTACTCGATATTTTGCAATTGCGCGAACGCGCTCACCACCGCCCCACGGAATTATCGGGTGGCGAGCAACAACGTGTTGCCATTGCTCGTTCTTTAATCAACCGGCCGGCTGTGGTATTGGCCGATGAACCAACCGGCAATTTAGATACTCAAAATTCTCAAGCCATTTTTTCGTTATTGAACGATTTGCGCATAGCCCTGAAACAAACTTTTATTTTGGTTACCCATAACGATGAACTGGCGCGATTGTGCGATCGCACCTACCGTATGGTTGATGGTCAACTCGATATATGGCAACAATAACTTGGCACGAATCTATTCCGTTGTCGGCAACGCATCGATTTACCCCCTTGGTAAACGATTATGTGGCACGTGCTGAACACTTGCGTGAATGGGTTAGCGATTTTCCGTCGCCCGAAGCGATGGAGGAAGCTATAAAACGGAAAGAAGGGCAAGCGGTTCCTCGATCTGTATTGGTCAACGTACTACGAAACCAATATGCCAACTTGCCCATACAACAAGCGGTTCATGCCAATATAGACGCCCTTTTGTATGAAAATACCTTTAGCGTGTGCACGGCCCATCAGCCATTGTTGTTTACTGGCCCTTTGTATTTTGTATATAAAACGGCCCATGCTATTGCATTAGCTTCTTCGTTATCGAAACAGTTTCCCGATAAGCATTTTGTGCCTGTATTTTATTTAGGTAGCGAAGACCACGATTTAGATGAAATAGGGCATTGCTTTGTGGAGGATGAAAACTTGGTTTGGTTTGCCGAACAACAAGGTGCTTGTGGCCGAATGACCACTATGGGTATGCAAGAGGTGGTTCAGGAATACAGTAAGTATTGGAACGAACAAGTGCCCTGCGAAAAAGCATGGGTGGCCATTCTTCGCGAAGCTTATAATGGCAAACATACATTGGCTGAAGCCACCCGCATATTGCTTCATCACTTATTCGGTGCTAAAGGCTTGGTGGTACTTGACGCCGACGATGCCACACTGAAACAATGTTTTATTTCGGTAATGGCCGAAGAGTTGTTTGGCACTCCCAGTGAACTTAGACTGAAAGCATCGATGGCGGCTTTGGAAAGTAAGTATACCTTACAGGCAAAACCTCGTTCTATTAATTTGTTTTATTTATGTAACGAAGGGCGGTTTCGAATTGAAAAAAATGAAACTGCTTGGATTGCTGTTGGTTCCGACTTTACATGGAATGAAGCGGATTTGCGCAACGAATTACATCATCATCCTGAACGATTTTCGCCTAATGTTATTTTACGCCCCTTGTATCAAGAAACTATTTTGCCCAACGTGGCCTTTATTGGTGGAGGTGGCGAACTAGCCTATTGGCTCCCTTTAAAAGCGAATTTCGATTTCTTTAATGTGGCATTCCCAATATTGTTTTTGCGAAATTCGTTGTTGTATATAAGTGCTTCGCAGAAGAAAAGCTTAAACAAAAAGAAGATTAGCAACATTGATTTGTTTTTAACCCCCGATGCTTGGTTTCAACAACAGACAGCTGATTCGCCGTGGTTACAACAATGGCAGCAAACAGAGCAGCATATTCAAAATGCCTTAATAAATTACCACAAAGAATCGAACGCCTTATCGGCCGATTATCAAGAAACAATAACTGCTCATCAGGCCAAAATCAATCGGATACTAGAACGAATTACACAAAAAACCAAGGCACATATTAAACGGCATAATAATGAGGTTTGGGATGGATTTGTATCCATGCAAAACAAATTATTTCCAAAGGGTAACTTGCAAGAGCGTTACGAGCATGGGGTACTCCTCATGAAATACTTAGGCGAAGATTGGTTGGATGTGTTATTGGCTGTACAAGATCCGTATTCGGAGGCGTTTACAGTATTCGGCGAAACTGTTTAATGCTGATGCTTCTTGCCAAACAAAGGCACTTTGTTTTCGTTACCGGCCAATAAGCGATTGATGTTTTTATGGTGTGTAAGAACCACCAAAATAGCTGTAGCTACCGCAAACAACCTGTACATAATTTCCGGTTCGCGAAAAATAAAGAAAATCATTACCGGGAATGCAATGCTAGCGGTAATAGAACTCAGCGATACATAGCGGGTAATAAATAACATCAAGAAAAACACCGCTACCAAGCAAGCCGCCACTAAAGGCTGAATAGCCAAAATCATTCCAAATAAGGTTGCAATGCCTTTGCCCCCCTTGAACTGGGCCCATATAGGGAAGATGTGACCAATCACGGCACAAATACCCAACAAGACTTGGAAGTTGGTTAAGGCCATATTGTCCATTTGGTATCGGGGAATCAAGTAAGCCAAGTCGACGGCTAAAAACCCTTTCAGCATATCGATGAAGAAAACGAAAGAGCCGGCTTTGCTACCCAATATGCGAAAGGTGTTTGTGGCACCTGCGTTGCCACTGCCGTGTTCGCGAATGTCGGTGCCAAAAAAATAACGACTTACCCAAACAGCGGTTGGAATAGAACCCATTAAATAAGCCAGTAAAAGAAGAATCGATTCGTGCATAGAACTATTCGGATCTTAAAAGGTAACGCAAAGTTAACCTATGTTTACGAATGGGCAAGTTAACGTGTTCCTTTTCGGAAATGAAGCGCTAACCAATTTTTTCTTGCTTTTGTGGATATTTTCTCGAAACCAAGGGCTTCGAAGGCGGTAGACAGCTGATTTTCGTCGGTAATCAACACACCGCTTAGTAACAAATCTCCGTTGGGATGCAATAGCCGATGCAAATCAGCTCCATGATCGAGCAGTACATTCAGGTTGATATTGGCAATGATTAAATCGTAAGGGCCGCTTAGGTCCGAGCATGGCGTGTGTCGAATATCGATGTCGAAGCACCCATTTCTGTCGCAGTTTTCGCGACCATTTTCAATGCTCCATGCATCGTTGTCGGTACCCAACACCGGGGTAGCTCCTCGTTTGGCGGCATAAATAGCCAAGATGCCCGTGCCGGTGCCAAAATCGAATACTGATTTATGTTCGCAAGGAATTTCTTTAATATACTCCGCCATCAGTCGGGTGGTTTCATGATGCCCCGTACCAAAACTCATTTTGGGGGTAATCACCACATCGTAGGTTACGTCGGTGAAGGGTGGATGAAACTCGGCTCGAATACCCAATTCATCGTGAATGCGGATTGCTTCGAAATTCGATTCCCATTGGGCATTCCAGTTTTGTAATGGAATTTCTTGCCAAGTGCCTTGTAAACCTATTTGGGCTAAACAGGCTTCAATAGCTTCTACCGGACAATTGTCTTCGGGGAAATAAAACAAGGCTTCGTCCTCATTAATCTCTGTACCCAATAAAACGTCGGCCGGTAAGATGGCGGTGAGGATATCCGCTTGGTCGGCTGTGCATCCTGTGATGTGTAAACACGCAAAATTCATGCTACGAAAGTAGTATTAAATTACTGTGTTGTACTTTTGTTTCTCTCATGTTCAATCGCTATTTAACGGTGCACCGTGCCGGAATTCAAATGACGGTGTTTTTAGCCTTGCTTTCAATGTCGTGGTTGGTAGGTTCCTATGTGGTGAATGGTCTTCACGGAAGTATGTTGGGTTTTGATCCATCAAACCCCGAAACGATACGACAAATTAAACCCGGAATGGCCAATACGCTGAAAGTATTAGAGGTATTAGGCTTGTTTGTATTCCTGGGTTTGCCTGCTCTTTTGTTTTCGTATTTGGCTTATCCGAAGCCGTTTACATATTTAGGTTTACAAAAAGCGAATGTGCCTTTGTTGATGGTATTGGGTGGCATTGTATTGATATCGGCTCTTCCCTTAACCGCTTGGTTGGAATTAGTCAATAGCCGTTTGCCTGGCACAGAAAGTATGAAAGCATTCAGTAAACAGTACGAAGAACTATCCACCTTGATGTTGTCGGGAACAACTTGGCCCGATTTGTTGTTTAATGTTTTTGTAATAGCCATTACACCCGCCTTGTTGGAAGAAATTTTCTTTCGCGGTTGTTTGCAACAAATTTTATTGAGTTGGTTCAAGAATAAACCTTTGATGCCTTTGCTAATAACAGCCGTTGTTTTTAGCTTGTTCCATTTCGATATGAGTGGTTTTATACCTCGAACGTTTTTGGGATTATTGTTAGGCCTCGGCTATTATTACAGCGGCAGTTTATGGGTGCCAATCATAATGCACTTTTTGAACAATGCCGTGGCTGTGGTGGGTTATTTTCTTTATAAACAACAATATATTAGTATTAACCTGTTGGGAAAAACCGAACATGTTCCCTTTGTTTGGATTCTCGGCAGTGTAAGTGCCTTGCTTTTTTTTGGTTGGCTATTCCTACGCAATGGCCGAGCGCAAATGGCTTGGGAATACAACGATGCCCCGCAACCTATTTTAACTGAACAAGATGACAACACCCTCTAATTGGATATGCATTCATAAAACAGGTAGCCGATTTGAAGCGGAGGCTATCCGTGGAAACCTCGAAGCCAATGGCATAGCTTGCGTTGTGATGAACAAGCAAGACTCTTCGTATATTTCAATTGGATTTTTTGAAATTCATGTGCCTGAACAAGAGGCACCTCGTGCATTAACCTTTTTATCGAATTCCAACGAACAATCTGCAAACAATGGCCTTTGATCGTAAAACCTTCTTAACGCGTTCCCTCACTGCCTTTGTGTTTGTGGCTGTCATGTTGATTGGCTTATTGGGACCAATTACGTTGTTCTTTGCCTTATTCGCGATTATTACTTGGGTTGGTCTCCAGGAATTTGCCAAACTAGTAGAGAAAATAATTAAAAATCCATTTTCTGCCCAAGAAAAAATGGCCTACCAGTTAGTAGGTATGGCCGCTTTCGTAATGACCCTTTTGGCGCCTATGCAAGAAACAGCCTACAATACATCTGCCTTGTACTTTTATGGATTAGGATTGTTTTTAGGGGGGCTCATTCTGTTTTGGCGGTTTAAAACAAGGCCTGCTAGTCTGTATTTGCTCAATGGAGTAGGGTATGTGGGCTTTGCCTTGGGTTTATATGGGCAACTTCGCATGGCGCATCCATATTTGCCATTAGCGCTTATCGCGCTTATATGGACCAACGATACCATGGCGTATTTATCGGGCTCGTTTATTGGCAAAACCCCTTTGATGCCTGCCGTTTCGCCTAAAAAAACCATCGAGGGGACCTTGGGCGGTATCGTGTTTACGGTGTTTTTAGCGTGGGTGGGCAGTCGGTATATGACCGATTTCTCGCCCGCTTACTGGATGGCCTTGGCCTTTATAGCTTCCGTAATTGGCACTGCCGGCGATTTAATCGAGTCGAAACTTAAGCGAATGGCCGGCGTAAAAGACTCCGGTACCCTGATGCCCGGCCACGGTGGGGTGCTCGATCGTTTCGATTCCCTGCTGCTAGCCGCCCCCGTGGCTTGTATTATGGAATTATTATGGCCGCGGTAGTATGTAAATAATTTCGTTCAAACTCTCCTGAATTCAATTAATTTCGCACCTTCAAGTTATACTATATGCGTATTCACAAAGAGGGCTGGATGTATTGTGTGGTAGCCACCGCCCTGTTTATCTTTTTTGTTTTGTTGTTAAACGAATACCTCAGCGATTGGTTGTGGTTGTCGATTCCTTTGTATATAGCCTCCTTCTTGTTGTGGTTTTGGGTATTCTGGTTTTTTCGAATGCCCACCCGCACCGAAACCACGGGCGATCATTTACTCATTTCGCCTTGCGATGGCAAAGTAGTGGTGATTGAAGAAACCGAAGAAGGGGAGTATTTCAAAGACCGCCGTATTCAAGTGTCTATTTTTATGTCGCCTTTGAATGTGCACGTAAACAAGTATCCGATGGCAGGTAAAGTGGATTATGTGCGTTACCACAAAGGCAAATACTTGGTGGCTTGGCATCCCAAATCGAGCACCGAAAACGAACGCAGCACGGTAGTGGTGAACAACGGCAAAACCGCCATCCTCATTCGTCAAATTGCCGGTGCTGTGGCGCGTCGTATTATGACCTATTCGAAAGAAGGCGAACAAGTAAAACAAAACGCTGAACTCGGTTTTATCAAATTCGGTTCACGGGTCGATTTGTTTCTGCCGATAGGCACCCCCATAGAAGCAAAGATTGGGGATGTGGTGCAAAATGGCGTATCCGTTATTGCTAAATTGCCTGCATAATTATGGCCGTGCTTTTCAACAATCATCAATGCGATGCAAAGCTGAAACAAAAGCGGGTATTGAAACAGTTGCTTCAAACCCTGATGCACACTTATACTCAACAAGAAGCCCATTTGCAATACACCTTTGTAAGCGATGCCTTCTTGCACGAAATGAATAAAACATTCCTCAACCACGATACCCTCACCGATATTATCACCTTCGATTTGAGTCCCGATAAAAAAGGCCCACGCTTGGGCGATATTTATATCAGCATAGACCGTGTAAAAGAAAACGCGGCGCAACTCGAAATACCGTATCAAGACGAACTTTGTCGGGTTATTTTTCACGGAGCCCTTCATTTATGTGGCTTTGGCGATAAAACTCCGACGCAAAAGAAACAAATGCGCACCCTCGAAGAGGAATGGCTGCAGAAACGTTAACCCACAATTTGTTGTACCTTTCAACCCTTACGAATAGGAATATGAGTTTGAAAAATAATTATGTGGCCATCATGGCCGGGGGCATCGGAAGCCGTTTTTGGCCTGAAAGCCGTAACAACCACCCCAAACAATTTCTCGATATTTTGGGCACCGGTAAATCCCTCATTCAGTGGACGTACGAGCGCTTCAAGCATATTTGTCCCACCGAAAATATTTTCATCATTACCAACGAACAATACATTGGTACGCTGAAAGAACATTTGCCGGAATTGCAAGATGCCAATATCCTCAGCGAACCGTCGCGGAAAAATACGGCTCCTTGCGCGGCCTATATTGCCTACAAACTCCATCAACTCAATCCGGATGCCAATATTATAATGAGTCCGGCCGA
>JBIKQE010000192.1:0-4641 GCA_044349815.1 Chitinophagaceae bacterium
ACACCCTTCACATAGTAGGGTTTACCATTACGCATCAACGTGAAGCCATTTGTGTTTTTCACTACACGGGTTTGTGCATACATACAGGTTGTGCTTACAACAAACATTAGCAATATGGCAAGTACCTGTTTCATGCGTTTTATTTCAACTTAAAAAACAACGTTTCTAACTACATCTAAACCCAATTGGTACAAAAATTTAAAGCTAGGCTTTTCATTTTTAGCGCCTATCTCTAAATCAATATCAAACGTCGATATTAAATCGAGGTTAAATATACTTAGTGTAATTTAGACACTATGCAAACTTAATTAAATAATCTATAAATTTGCTCTATGCTGGAAAAAATCACCCGAACGCCTAAAACCAACATCAAACCGCAATTAAATCCGAATATCTCTGCCGATTGTGTGATTTTTGGATTCGATTTCGACCAGTTGAAAGTGTTAATCATTCGGCGAGGGGTTGATACCAACAGCAAAAACACCCGAATGGCCCTTCCCGGCGATTTGATTTACGATACCGAAAATTTAGATGAGGCTGCTGCGCGTATCTTAAACGAGTTAACCGGTTTGGATGGCATTTTTCTGGAACAAGTAGGTGCTTTTGGCGATCCGAACCGTATAAAAACCAAGGGCGACCAAGATTGGTTGAAATCAATAAGGGCAAAACCCGAAGCCCGTGTAGTTACCGTAGCCTATTATTCGCTTGTAAAAATGACCGATTGTGTGTTAGCTCCCGCCTCCTTTGCCATGTCGGCCGAATGGGTAGCCGTTCACGATATCAACGAATTGGCGTTCGACCATTTCAATATTTTACAAAGTGCCCTCAAGAAATTAAAAGAAAAACTCGACACCCAACCCATTGGTTTCAACTTATTGCCCGAAAAGTTCACTATTGGCCAATTACACAAGCTTTACGAAGCTATTTTGGATAAAAAAATCGACAAGCGGAACTTTCGTCGTAAAATCGTTAAGCTGAATATTTTAACCAGCCTCAACGAAAAACAAACCGGTGTGGCCCACAAGCCATCGCGATTTGTAAAATTCAACGAAAAAAATTATCGGAAACTTTGTGAGCAAGGGTTTAATAATTTTTCGTTTTAACAGGGCTACAAAGATGGCATGTGTGGTTCATCAGTTCAATAGATGAAAAAAAGCCGAATGGTTGCGGCCCCGATTGACGTGGAAAGCCTACGCCTCGGGCGTAGCTTGGAACAGAAAGCGGGCATTGGCTGAGGAAGGGTAGGTAGATGCGCCGCCCAAAAAGTATTACCAAACCAGGGACGCCGTGCCTAATATGGCCGCATCACTCTCGCGTAATTCCGACGGCAATAACTTTACTTTGTTCTGGTATATTGCCAACAAATTGGCTTCCATAGCGTGTTGCGTGGGTTCAAAAATGAAGCGACCGGCTTGAGCTAAGCCACCAAATAAAATAATGGCTTCCGGACTGGTAATAGCCACGGCATTCGCCAAACAGGTGCCCAATACATTCCCGGTAAATTCAAAAATTTCGAGCGCCAAGGCGTCGCCTTGCTCGGCGGCTAAAAAAATATCTCTCGATACCAATTTTGTTGAACCACGCAGTAAACTCGGGGCTTCATCGCGGGCCAATAAATCGTGTGCGGTTCGAACAATACCCGTGGCAGAGGCATAGGTTTCTAAACAACCTTTTCTGCCACAACCACAAAGCCTACCCTCCCGTTCAACAATTACATGGCCCAACTCGCCGGCAAACCCATCGTGGCCGTAAATCATTTTTCCATTGGCTACAAATCCACTACCAACGCCCGTACCCAAGGTAACCATAATAAAATCGTTCATGCCCTTGGCGGCACCATGCATCATTTCGCCAATAGCCGCTGCATTGGCATCGTTGGTAACCGTAGCCGGTAAATTAAATCGAGCCGAAAATAAATCGGCTAAAGGTATAATACCCTTCCAACGCAAATTAGGGGCAAACTCAATGGTACCATGATAATAGTTGCCATTGGGGGCGCCAATACCAATCCCCTTAAATTGATCGGCACCAATTCGATCGATTTCAGGTAATAAAGCGGTATAACACATGGCTACAAAATCGTCCACCTTTTCGTAATCGGGCGTATTGATACTTGTTTCAAAAACAATGTTGCCCATTTTATCGACGATACCCATTACGGAATTCGTTCCTCCAATATCTATTCCAATACTATACTGCATGCCCATTCTGTATATAAAGTTCTTAATGCGAAGCGTTCGACGATGCTTCGTAATCGATGCCTTGTTGTTTCAACATATTTTTTACAACAAATGCAAAGAAGGCAAGATAACAAAAACATACCACAGGTATCCAATACGATGCATGAATACCAATAACATCGGATAATTTACCTTGGATAGGCGGTATAATGCCACCGCCCAAAATCATCATGATTAAAAAAGCAGAACCTTGTGTGGTGTATTTTCCTAAACCGGCAATCGATAAAGTAAAGATAGACGGCCACATGATGGAACACGCTAATCCGCCACTCAAAAAGGCATAAACGGCCACGGTACCTGTTGTAAATAAACCCACCAACATGGCCACTACGCCAAACAAGGAAAAATACAGCAAGGTTTTGGTTGGGCTATCACCACTCAAGGTAGCTACCACAATTTGAACGGTTACACAAACAAAGTACCATTGCAATACCTGCACCGAATGGCCGGCCATGTATGTAAGCAAGGTTACCACACCCAACGCTACATACGGAACTATAAACTTCAATAGCATTTTCTTCGAATCGCTTAACTGAAACGCCGCCACAGCACCCGTCCACCGACCAATCATCAAACTTCCCCAATACATGGCAATAAAAGGCGCTACCGCACTCGATGGATACCCACCAAAAGCAGGTTGTTTCAACAACTCGCCCAAATTACTTCCAATGGCTACTTCCACACCTACATAAATAAAAATGGCCAACATCCCCAAAACCAATTGCGGATATTGCATCGCGCCCCAGCCTTCTTTTTGTTTTTGCGCAACGGCATTGCACAACGGCAAGCCTACAACCACCAACAACAATGCCACCAACAACCACATCAAACGCTTCTGTTCCAAGGGCTTCTTCAAATCGTTCACCACCTTTTCTTGCGCCGTTACTTCCGTATTCATTTGTTGTAAATCGGCTTGCATTAAATCGTGGCCAGATGTGGTAGATTGTTGCAACGCTTCGCTCAATTGGGTAGCCGCATTTTTCTTTTCCGTTAATATGGTTTCTTGCTCCGTGATGGCCATCGCCTCACTCGAACGATAACTCGAAAACACCGGTGCAAAAACCAATATCAATAAACCCGTTAATACCAACAAGGTAGTTAATGCCTTTCCTGCTTTCTCTTGCTTCTCTTCATTTATACCTGCCGGCACTTTTTTACTAAAGCCAAACAAGGCCGCAGCGCCTACAAACAACAAACCAACACATACATACAATACAATTACTTTATTCAAAGGCAAACTCGCAATCTTATCGTCCGAAATTGCTGCCGAACTTCCAAACAAGGCCAAGGCCACTACCAAGGGACCAATGGTTGTGCCCAACGAATTGATGCCGCCTCCTAAATTCACCCGACTGTTGCCCGTTTTCGGATCGCCCAACGAAATCGCAAACGGATTGGCCGATGTTTGCTGTAACGAAAAACCTAAAGCCACTATAAACAAGCCGAGCAACATGCCCACAAACGTATTGCCCATAACCGCCACAATCATGGCCGCCGCACCCAAGGCCGAAAAAAGCAAACCATATATAATACTTCGTTTGTAGCCCCATTGTCCCACTAAATCTTTCCCTCGGTTTACACCCAAGGCAAATAAAACCAAGGCGCCAATGTAGTAAGCCCCGTAAAATGCAAAGTCAATTAACTGCGATTGAAACTGATCTAAATGGAAATAATGTTTACAAAACGGAATAAATACACTGTTACCCGCCGCAATAAAACCCCAAAAGAAAAATACAGTTACCAAGGTGCTTAAAGCACCATAATTGGTGGCAATTGATTGCTTATTATTATCCATACACTTTTTTTAAAGGGCTAAATATAATACGAAACGGGGTTGTACGTATACAAACCGATTTTAAACGAATAATAAACGTTTAAAAACGACTCATTTTGAACGTTCAAAATAACTTTGTATTCCTGAACGAGAATTAAATTTAGTCACGTTGATACCACATCACGAATGTTTCTTACTACTTACACTCAAAATGCGCATCAATATCAATTTTACAATCTCATGAAACAATTTCCGTTAACAACGAAGTACCTTTGCAATTCCAATCAGGCAATTTTTGTCTTTGTTACTGCATATAAATGTTTAAGCACAAATAACGTATATTTTAAAACAATTAATTAAATAGACTATGAACGATCAATTAACACGAATAGGTGTATTTTACGACGGCAATTATTTTTTACAAGTAAGTAATTACTACGCCTATGGGCATCCTCGCCAAAAACGATTAAGTGTTTCCGGCTTACACGAATTTGTTCGCCACCACATTGCCCTCGAAGAAAACTCCGATGTGCGTCTTTGCAAAATTGTAGATAGCCACTACTTTCGCGGCCGCCTCAGCGCCTCCGAAGCCAGTCAACGCGGCGATACCTTGTATTGGGACCGTGT
>JBIKQE010000193.1:0-4640 GCA_044349815.1 Chitinophagaceae bacterium
CCGACATTACTATTCCAACCGCTACGCAAAGTCTCGAATTGGGCGTACAACAATTAAGTTCATTTATATTGCAAAAAATTAAGGCATGAAATACCGATTAAGTCACTTAGATGAATTAGAAGCCGAATCGATTTACATCCTTCGAGAAACCTTTGCGCAATTCGAAAATCCGGCTATTCTGTTTTCGGGGGGCAAAGATTCGATTGTAGTTACTTGGTTGGCTGCGAAAGCATTCGCGCCAGCGGCTTTACCTTTTCCCCTGATTCATATCGATACGGGCCACAACTTTCCCGAAACCTTGGAGTACCGAGATGCTTTGGCGAAACGCTTGGGAGCTAAGTTGGTGGTGGGCTATGTGCAAGACAGTATCAACCAAGGGAAAGTAAAAGAGGAAACCGGGTTGCACGCTAGTAGAAACCGTGCTCAATCGGTAACCTTACTCGATACCTTAGAATCGCATAAAGTAGATGCCGCCATCGGAGGTGCTCGCCGCGATGAAGAAAAGGCTCGAGCCAAAGAACGCTTCTTCTCGCACCGCGATGATTTTGGACAATGGGATCCAAAAAACCAACGCCCCGAATTATGGCTGCTCTTGAATGGGCACAAACAGCCCGGAGAACATTTTAGAGTTTTTCCTATTAGTAATTGGACTGAATTAGACATTTGGCAATATTTACAACGCGAAGAAATCCCTTTGCCGTCTTTGTATTTTAGTCACCAACGCCCCTGTGTTCGACGTGGCGATGCTATCCTAGCACATTCCGAGTATATTACACTCCGCGAAAACGAAACCGTAGAAAACATGCAAATTCGTTTTCGCACCATCGGCGATATGACCATTACCGGTGCTATTGAGTCTGCAGCCAATCATCTCGATGATATTATTAAAGAGGTCGCCGCTTCGCGGCAAACCGAACGAGGTAACCGTGCCGACGACCAACGCTCGGAGGCTTCGATGGAAGACCGTAAACGCGAAGGGTATTTTTAATTAAAGAACGAAATGAGCATGCATACCGATTTATTACGATTTACTACCGCTGGCAGTGTAGATGATGGCAAGAGTACCTTGATTGGCCGTTTGTTATACGATACCAAAAGTATTTTCGACGACCAACTCAGTGCGATTGAGCGAGTAAGCGCCCGCAAAGGATTAAATCATGTTGATTTATCCTTACTCACCGATGGTCTTCGCGATGAACGCGAACAAGGCATTACCATCGATGTGGCCTTTCGTTATTTCAGTACCCCCCGTCGGAAATTCATTATTGCCGATACACCGGGCCATATTCAGTACACACGCAACATGGTAACGGGAGCGTCTACCGCCAACTTGGCGCTTATTTTAGTAGATGCCCGCCAAGGGGTTAACGAACAAACACGCCGCCATAGTTTTATTGCCTCGCTCTTGCAAATTCAACACTTGGTGATTTGTGTGAATAAAATGGATTTAGTGAATTACGATGAAGCCGTGTTCGATCGAATTATTTCCGATTACAACGATTTTGCATCGCGTTTAGATATTCATGATTTTCATTTTATTCCAATTTCAGCCTTGCATGGCGATAATGTAGTGCATCGCTCCGAAAATATGCCTTGGTACGATGGTCCCACTTTGTTGCATACCCTCGAGAATGTAACAGTAGCCAACGATGTAAACCATGTAGATATGCGGTTCCCGGTACAAACCGTTATTCGCCCACATTCCGATGCACACCACGATTTTCGTGGCTATGCCGGTCGATTGGCAAGTGGTATTATTCGTCAAGGCGATGCTGTAACGGTTTTACCTTCAGGCATTAGCACTACGGTAAAAGCAGTGCATACACCGGCCGGTGAAGTTATGGAGGCGTTCGCCCCGCAATCTATTACCATTGAACTCAACGACGATGTGGATGTGAGTCGCGGCGATATGATTGTTCGTGCAGGCAATCAACCCAAGTTAACGCAAGATGTACAAGCGATGATTTGTTGGTTGGGCGACGAGCAGGTGGCGAAAGGGAGTAAATGGATTATACGGCATACCGCTCGCGAGTCGAGGGTTATATTACAATCCATCGATTATCGTTTGAACATGGAAACAATCAATCGCGAAACCGAAGTGCCCTCCTTGCACAAAAACGACATTGCACGTATTACCCTGCGCACAGCCTTGCCTTTGTGTATCGATGCCTACCGAATGAACCGCATTACAGGCTCTTTTATTTTAATCGATCCGGTTTCGTGTGCCACCGTAGCCGCCGGTATGATAATATAAAGCCGTTTCGGAAACGTTTATAGTCGATTATAAGTATTTAAAAATGGTTTTTCTAATTTAGGGAGACCATTTTTGTGTTCGTAACCAACCAAGCAATGTTTGAATACTAGTTACATCAAACCTTGTGCGGTATTTCTTCACTTAAAAAACAATAACCATGAACTCGTTACGCAACAAAGTCCATTTAATTGGCCGCTTAGGATCGGCACCTGATGTTAAAGCATTTGATAACGGAAAAAAAGTGGCCCATTTCAATTTGGCCACCAACGAAAGTTATCGGAACGATCAAGGCGAAAAAATAACCGATACCCAATGGCATCACATTGTATTATGGGGCAAATCGGCTGAACTCGCTGAACAATTTCTCACCAAAGGGAGCGAAGTTGCTTTGGAGGGACGATTAACCTATCGCGATTATGTAGATAAAGAAGGCAATAAACGCAACACAACGGAAGTAGTTGGCTTTGAATTCATTATGCTCGATAACGCTAAAAAGACGCAGGCCTGATTCATTTCACCTGTGGTTGGCCATCCGGATGGGCTTTGGGTGGCCAACCTTTTTTAAATTCACATTCAAGCTGTACCTTGCCTCCTAGCAGTATTTTATGACCATCGATTCGAACAACGAAATTTTCGACCTTGCTTTTGCGTTTGTAGCACAAACCAATGCCTCCTTATTTCTCACCGGGAAAGCGGGCACAGGTAAAACTACCTTTCTTAAGTATGTTCGCGAACATGTGTCGAAAAACATGATGGTGGTAGCTCCAACCGGGGTGGCCGCTATCAATGCCGGCGGTGTTACGCTTCATTCGTTTTTTCAGTTGCCGATGGGAACCTATGTGTCCGATTTGCCCCAAGGCTTTCATCGGAACGAACAAGCAGTAAATAGGCATCATCTAATCAAAAACTTACGTCTCAACGGAATGAAACGCGATTTGATGCGGAAACTCGAATTGCTCATCATTGATGAAGTAAGTATGCTTCGAAGCGATAAGCTCGATGCCATCGATGAAATTTTACGCCACGTTCGGAAAAGCCGTGAACCGTTTGGAGGCGTTCAAATGATATACATTGGCGATTTGCAGCAACTGCCTCCCGTGGTTACTAACGACGAACAAGAATTGATGGACAATCATTACGATAGTCCCTTCTTTTTTGATGCACGGGTTTTGCAAAACAACCCACCTGTATTCATTGAACTTAAAAAAATATACCGCCAACAGGAACAACAATTTATCGACCTCTTGAATCGGGTGCGCCATCATACGTTAACCGACCACGATTTTGCCTTGCTCAACGGCCGATATAAACCAGCTTACCAAGGTGTCGATCATGGGGTAATAACCTTGACCAGTCACAATCAAAAAGCCATCGCCATCAACGAAAGAGCCTTGATGGAACTGTCCGGTAAAATGAATGTGTTTAAAGGTCAAATCAAAGGCGATTTCAACGAACGCCAATTGCCAACCGACATCGAACTCCATTTAAAAGAAGGCGCCCAAGTAATGTTTGTTAAAAACGATTCGTCGCCTGAAAAACGCTGGTTCAATGGTAAAATCGTTCGCGTTCTATCCATTACCGACGACGGCATATTAGTGGGTGATCAAGCAACGGGATGGCAGGTATTGGTAACAATGGAATGTTGGCAACAAATTCGGTACGAAGTGGACGAAAAAGATGGCCGAATAACCGAAAAAGTAATTGGCGAGTTTATTCAATACCCACTTAAATTGGCCTGGGCTATTACCATTCATAAAAGCCAAGGACTCACCTTCGATAAATTAGTATTGGATGCCGGCGAATCGTTTGCCGCGGGACAAGTTTATGTGGCGCTGAGTCGTTGTACTTCCTTAGAAGGACTTACACTTCAAAGTAAAATAATGCCGTCGTCAATTCATCGCGACGAACGTATTGCTCGGTTTCAATTGCAAGAGCTACCCCTGGAGCAGTTACGTCGATTATTAGGACAAGCGCAACATCAAGCACAATTGGATGCCGTTGATCGTTTATTTTCGTGTACATCCTTGTTGCTTCAAGCCGATTCGTTCTTGCTGTGCTTAAACAACGATATGGCATGGCCCAAGCCCGAACGGGTAGAAGCCTTACACCAACAATGGGTAGGGGTATTGCACGATTTACAAGAAACCATCGAAAAGTTTAAACCGCAACGCGAACGTTTGTTGATGCACTATCAACAAACTGGCGATAGTATAGCCTTGATAGATCGGTTGCAAAAAGCCATGTTGTATTTCAGTAGAGTTATTTACAACGATTTGCTGTTGCCTTGTAGCGAATTTGAAACCGAAATACCTATGCGCGTGGCTTTTAAAACAGTACGAGAACAAAGTTTTGGCTTCCGCATGGCATTAAAGAAACAACTCGATGA
>JBIKQE010000025.1:0-16614 GCA_044349815.1 Chitinophagaceae bacterium
TGAACGTGACCGATAAAACCGGTTTGTTGGTAGGCTTCTTGGCCGTAGATGAAACCGACGACTTGTTTATTACCTGCGTTTCGGGTGTAACCATTCGTACGCATGTGAAGGACATTCGCGAAGCCGGACGGGCCACACAAGGGGTGAAGTTGATTAACCTCGATGAGGGCGATCAGATAGCCGCTATTGCCCGCATCGACGAACAAGAAGAGGTAGCAGAAGAAACCACCGAAGGCGTAGAGGGAGAAACACCCAATGGTGATGCTCCATCTACCGACGCCCCGGCCACCGATGCGCCAAGTCCCGATGCGCCAGAACCACAAGCATAATTTAACAGGCTAACGCGAAGCAAGGGAATATTTCGATGTACTTTTGCTTCGCGAAAGCGAAAAAATAAAAACCATTGTATGAAAAAACTCACGCTCCTTGCAGGGTTTCTGTTGGCTGGTGTCAGCGGATTCGCCCAGAAAGCAAAAATTCAGGATGCCCTGAATGCCATTAAAGAAAACGATATCAAATCGGCTAAAAAAGCGATTGATGAAGCCACCACCAACGAATCGACGATTGGGAACGCGAAAGCTTGGTTGGTAAAAGGCGTGGTTTACCAAGCCATTGCGACCCCGGCCGACATTATGCCGCAGTTGATTTTTATGTTGGGCGACAATGCCTATAATGTAGATGTAACCGGTGCCGCTGGGTTAAAAGCTACAACACCCGATGCGGAAGCCCTCGCCTTGGAAGCCTATAAAAAAACGGTAGCGCTCGATCCGAAGTACGATAAAAATGCCCTAACGGTCTTATTGACTACGATGGGTATGGTAGGGTATAACAATGGGGTTGGTTTAATGAATAGCAGTAAGTTTCAAGAAGCATATACCACGTTTGGAAACGTATCGTCGATGGCTGATATTGATGGCGGTAAATTATGGAAGAGCTTTCCACAGGCCGATACCATTTTTGCCAGCGCCAAGTTGTACCAAGGGAATTGTGCCTATCAAATGGGGCGCGACAACGATGCTGCGGCTATTTTAGAGGGTGTCATTAAAAACCCAATTAGTCAGAACCCGGATGCCTTTGTGATGTTGACCGACATCTACGAAAAAACCGGCGATGATGCTAAGTGGTTGGAAGCCATGAAGGCGGCGAAGTTGAAATACCCAAAAGACAAGCGTATTTTGAATAACGAAATCAACTATTATATAAAGAAGGGCCGTGGTGAGGAATCGATTGCCAAGTTGAAAGAGGGGATAGCGGTAGATCCGAATCGGTCGGACTTGCAGATTATTTTAGGTCAAACCTATTATACCATGGCAAATCCGGAGAAAGGGGCTCGTCCCGCCAATGCCAAGGACTTAGAGACCCAAGCCGAAGCGTGTTATAAGAAGGCCATGGAGATTGATACAAAGAACAGCTATGCCAATTATTATATGGGTCAGTTGTATTACAATCGGGCTAAAGCCATGACCGATGAGATGAACAAGGCAGACGACAAGACGTATACGAAGATGAAGCCAGAGCGCGACAAGTTGATTAATACGGCATTGCCATATTTAGATAAAGCGCGTACCTTGGTGGATGCGGAAGGCATTAATGATGGGAACCGGGATGTTTATACATCGAGTTTGATGGGTTTAGAGCAAGCCTATCGCATTATTGGGAATGAAGAAAAGAGTACAGAATTCCAAAAAATGCTTAAAAACAAGAAATAAGGACTTGAAAAAGGACTTTAAAAGCTAAAAAAACCTTCCTTCGGGAAGGTTTTTTGGCTTTTTGTGAAAAAAAGCGTGAAAATTGGGTACAAATGTATTTTTTATTCCAAAAAATAAACATAACTTTGCACCTCTTAAAATAAGTATGGGGAAACAGCCGCTGATCAAGCAAGACGGAGTCATCACAGAAGCGTTAAGTAACGCTATGTTCCGAGTTCGTTTAGAAAATGGTCACGAAATCTTGGCCACCATTTCCGGTAAAATGCGGATGCACTACATTCGAATATTGCCTGGCGATAAGGTAGCTATTGAAATGAGCCCCTACGATTTGACGAGAGGACGTATTTTTTTACGATATAAATAAAAACCATGAAAGTAAGAGCTGCCATTAAGAAACGGAGCGCCGACTGCAAGATTGTACGTCGGAAAGGCAAACTGTATGTCATCAACAAAAAAAATCCACGTTACAAACAGCGTCAGGGTTAATTCAATTATAATAAAAACATTCAACCAGCATGGCTCGTATAGCAGGAATTGATTTACCAAAAAACAAAAGAGGCGTTATCGGTCTCACTTATATCTATGGGGTTGGTCGTTCAACCGCCAGCGAAATTTTGTCGAAAGCAAACATTAGCGAAGATAAGAAAGTGAAAGACTGGAATGACGAAGAACAAACCAGTATCCGTAACATCATTACGGCTGAAATCAAAGTAGAAGGTCAGTTGCGCTCGGAAGTGCAAATGAGCATCAAGCGTTTGCTTGATATTGCCTGCTACCGTGGTTTACGTCATCGTAAGGGGTTACCGCTTCGTGGTCAGCGTACTCGTACCAATTCACGTACCCGTAAAGGCCGTCGTAAAACAGTTGCCGGCAAGAAAAAAGCAGCTAAAAAATAATACCTCTAGGCTGTGGTACTTTACTGCAGCTTAATAATAAACAATTTTATTGTATATGGCAAAAGGACAACAACAACCCAGTGCAAAAGCAGCTGCTAAAAAGCGCATCGTAAAAGTGGATGCCCACGGCGACGTGCATGTAACAGCAAGTTTTAACAACATCATTATTGTGTATACCAACAAGCAAGGTCAGGTGATCTCTTGGAGCAGTGCCGGTAAGATGGGCTTCCGCGGAAGTAAAAAGAACACCCCTTATGCGGCTCAATTAGCATCGCAAGATGCTGGTAAGAAAGCATTGGAAGCGGGTATGAAGAAAGCAGACGTATTTGTAAAAGGACCAGGTTCGGGGCGTGAAAGCGCTATCCGTTCGGTATCGGCATCCGGTATTGAAGTAACATCGATTTTCGATGTAACGCCTTTACCACACAATGGTTGTCGTCCTCCTAAAAAGCGTCGCGTATAATTATCATTCATTTATTTGTGGGTTAAAATCGAACTTCGGATTTTATCATGAGTTTAGCCCCTTCACTTTAAAAATCCAAAAAACATGGCACGTTACACCGGTCCAAAAACCAAAATCTGCCGCATCTTCGGAGAACCGATTCTCGGGACGGCAAAGAACCTCAGCAAAAACAGTAATCCGCCCGGCCAGCACGGTGCGAATCGTAAGCGTAAGCAGTTAGGCGAATATGCCTTGCAATTGCGCGAGAAGCAAAAAGCCAAGTACACGTATGGTGTGTTAGAGCGTCGTTTCCGTAATACCTTCGAAGAAGCCGCCCGTCAAAAAGGGGTAACCGGCGAAAACTTGATTTGTTTGCTCGAATCGCGTTTAGATAATACCGTATACCGTTTGGGTATGGCCGCATCGCGTCCTGCCGCTCGTCAATTGGTATCGCACAAACACATTACCGTAAACGGAGAAGTTTGTAATATTCCTTCGGCCAAATTAAAGCCGGGCGATGTTATTGGCTTGAAACCGAAATCGGCCGCTAACAGCGACATACTCGCGAATCTTCGTGGTAAAGATCCAAAAATCAATTGGCTCGATTGGAACGAAAAAGAAATGCAAGGAATTTATGTAGCGCACCCTGTGCGTGAGAATGTTCCTGAAAACATCAAGGAACAATTGATTGTAGAGTTGTACTCGAAATAATCCTTCATCATTCTAATCACCCGATTGTCTAAATCCCAAAAACAAACAGCATGGCTATATTAAACTTTCAAAAACCGGACAAAATTGTTCTTCAGAAAGCCAACGATTTTGAAGGGATCTTTGAATTCCGTCCACTTGAACCCGGCTTTGGTGTTACCGTAGGTAATTCCCTCCGCCGCGTCCTGCTGAGTTCGCTTGAAGGCTACGCTATCAGTGCCATTCGCATTGAAGGTGTAGACCACGAGTTCACAACCATCAAAGGCGTAACCGAAGATGTAACCGAAATTATTCTTAACTTGAAGCAAATTCGTTTCAAGAAGAAATTGGATACTGAAATCTTCAACGAAAAAATTGAAATCCTCATTAAGAATAAGGAGCAATTCACAGCCGGTATGATTGGCGAAGTAACTAACCACTTCGAAATCACCAACCCGAACTTAGTGATTTGTAACATGAACAGCAACATCAATTTAAAGATTGAGTTGAACATTGTTAAAGGCCGCGGTTATATTCCGGCCGATGAGAACAAAACACGTGAGCTTTCCATTGGATGGATAGCCACCGACAGTATTTTCACACCTATTAAGAATGTGAAATACACTATTGAAAATACACGTGTGGAGCAACGCACCGACTTCGAAAAATTGATTCTGGAAGTAACAACCGACGGAACCATTCATCCTGAAGACGCTGTTAAGCAAGCTTCGCGTATTTTGATTCAGCACCTCATGTTGATTACCGATGAGAACATTACGTTCGATTCAGGTGTATCGGAAAAACAAGATGTGGTGGACGAACAAACCTTGAAACTTCGTCAGGTATTGAAAACGCCGTTGGAAGACTTAGATTTATCGGTACGTGCCTTCAACTGTTTGAAAGCCGCCAAAATCAACAGTTTGAGCGAGTTGGTACAATACGAACAAGACGAGTTGATGAAGTTCCGCAACTTCGGTCAAAAATCGCTGTCTGAAATTGAACAAGTGCTCATCGAACGCGGATTGAGCTTTGGTATGGATCTTTCCAAAATCAATCTCGACGACCTTTAATCATTAATCCACGGTAAACCGTAAAAAAAGACTATCATGAGACACGGTGTTAAATTAAATCACTTAGGGCGTAAAACCGCTCACCGCAAATCGCTGATGCGCAACCTTGCTTGTCAGTTGATTGACCATAAACGTATTGTTACTACATTAGCAAAAGCAAAAGCTTTGCGCGTATTTGTTGAACCATTGTTGACCAAATCGAAAGAAGATACAACGCATCAGCGTCGTATGTTGTTCAGCTATTTGCAAAACAAAGAAGCTATCAAGGAATTGTATGATGTAGTAAGCGCTAAAATTGCTGACCGTCCGGGTGGCTATACACGTATCATCAAGCTCGAACGTCGTTTGGGTGATGCTGCTGATATGGCGATGATTGAGTTGGTTGACTTCAACGATGTTTACAACGTGAAAGCGGTTGTAGGCGAAGAGAAGAAGAAAACTCGTCGTGGTCGTGCGAAAGCCGGCGCTAAGAAAGAAGCTGCTCCTGTTGCCGAGGCACCTGTAGTGGAAGAAGCTGCCGCCGACGAAACGCCTGCTGCTGAGTAATATTCAGTTTGAAATTATAAATAGAAACCGAGGTTTAGGCCTCGGTTTTTTTGTTTGATGGGGGTGAATTTTTAAGAAACAGGGTGTTAGAATGAGAATGAATTAGGGGCGCGTGAGGGATTGAGGCGGCAGCCCCCGAAACGCGCCGCGCAGCAAAGCGTTGAGGGGCTAGAGCTGAAAGCCCGACCACGGCGATTGGTATTCAGGAATAAGTTGGCTATAAGAAAACCGCCGTGGGCACGCCCTAAAGTCTATGAATGATGATGGCCTTTTTGTTTCACTACGCCACCGTGGGTTTCGTGAATTTTGTTGGTAAAGAGGAAGGCTTTGGGATCGATGGCGCGTGTGGCCTTGGTGATTTCGAGGAGTTCGAGTCGAGTAACGATGGTCATTATGACGTCGCAATCGGTGCTTTGATTGAAGTTGCCTGGTAGGAATCCACGTTCGCCTTTGTATACGGTGATGCCTTTGCCGAAGCGGTTTACAACGAGGTCTCGAATAGCTTCTGATTGCCCTGAGATGATGGTGAGGGCAATGTATTCTTCGATGCCGTCTACCACGTAATCGACCATTTTGAGGGCGGCGAAGTAGGTAATAATGGAATAGAGGGCCGATTCGATTCCGAAATGGAGGGCTGCGCTTAAGAAGATAATGATGTTGAAGCCAAGAATCACTTCGCTCATACTGAGGCCAATGCGTTGGATAGTGGCTTCGGCAAGGATTTCGAAGCCATCGAGTGCAGCGTTTGAGCGCATGACGAGTCCGATACCAATACCCATAAAACAGCCACCGAAAATGGCGATGAGTAGTTTATCGTCGGTAACGGCGGGTACGTGCATGAATTGGACGGCCAAGGCGAGGATGATGCCTGTTACAAGCGAGCGTACTGCGAAGTTTTTACCAATATAAAAATAGGCGGGAACGAGAAATAGGAGATTGAGCAAAAGAAAAACCAAGCCGAATGGAATGTGAATGGATTCGTGAATTAAGAGGGCGATGCCGGTTACACCGCCATCGAGGAAGTGGTTCGGAATCATGAATCCTTTGAGTGCGAAGGCGGCACATAGAACCCCAATCAACATAACGATAAAGTTTTTGATTGTGAAAAGGGTGGGAAAGTTTAGCGGGGCATTGATCATAATGGAAAACTCATTTTTAAGCGCATTAAATTTTCTTGCTTACGAGGTTCGTATTTGTTGATGCAATAGGTAGTGTGGTATTGATGATGTTCAATAAATTGAATTTGAATTTGGTGCCACCTTTCGCGCGAGTTTAATGGGGTATAATGTACGAGTTCTTGATAGAGGGTTTCGGCAATACTATCGTATGCGTTCGTGCCTAAGTACATTAAATCGGCATCGGCAATGATGTTTTGCAAATGGGTTTTAGGGGTTTGTGGTATTTTGGTGGCTTCAATGAGTCCGCAAACTAACTCAATTTCCGATTCCGAATAACCATACTTAGGCAACATATTGCGTGCCATTTCGGCGCCTTTTTCTTCGTGATGTGCGTAGGTGTACATAAAGCCGGCGTCGTGTAATAACACAGCGGTTTGCAAGAGCAGTTGTTCGTTTTTGTTGATATTTTCTTCCACGGCAATTTCTGTGGTATTGGCAGCTACTTCAAGGGTATGGTGAAACCCATGATAGTGAAGGTTTTCCGACAGGGTAGTGCTTAATAAGGAAGTGATATCGTTCTTGAATAGGTCAAATCGTTTCAGCATGTAGCGAATTTGAATTAAGAAAGTAAATTATAGTTCAACGAAATACATATCAATTTCGCCTTTGCCTTTTACAGCAATTTTACCACGATGAATGCAAGTGATTTGTTCGCGCACTAATTTAAACGTGCTACCACTGATATTGATTCGGCCTGCTTCGCCATTGCTTTCCATACGGGAGGCGGTATTGACGGTATCGCCCCATACATCGTAAGCGAATTTTTTTACACCCACAATTCCGGCTACACAAGGGCCGCTATTGATACCGATGCGTACATTGAATTTGCCTCCTTGTTTTAAACGTTCTTCGGTGAAACTTAGAATTTCTTTGGCTGCTTGAATGGTTTTTATAGCGTGATCTTCCAATTCGTGGGGAAGGCCACAAACGGCTAAGTAGGCATCGCCGATGGTTTTTATTTTTTCGAGTCCGTTACGTTCAATAATTTCGTCGAAGGCTTTAAAGTATAAATCAATTTCGCCTACAAGCACTTCCGGATCGAGGCCTTCGGAGATGTGCGTGAAATTGATAAAATCGGTAAACAAGACGGTTACATTTTTAAAATGCCTAGCTTTAGAATGGCCATTTAGTTTTAGTTCGGCTACAATTTCGAGGGGTAATATATTGAGGAGTAGTTCATCGGATCGTTTTTTTTCTTCGGCTAATTGTAAATTCCGATTGGCGAGGTTTTCGAGGGCATCGTTTTTGGTATTTTCGAAAACCAATGCGATAAGGAATAAGATAACGCCTAAGCCAACTAAATTGCCGGCAACAAAAAAGTGTTTGAAATTTTCTTGTGTTTCGTTCAAAAATACAACACCACTGTAGGCTAAGATGCCTACTATGGATATGGCGATAATGGTGGTGATGGTCCAAAACCACCCACTTTTTTTATCTACCATTAATAAGGAGTTCAAGGGTAAGAGCGATAGCCAAGGTAATACGCTTGAGTCGAGACCGCCGGTTAACAAGGCGCACGACAATACCCCAATAGTTCCAATACCGATGTACAAATTTCCTAACCAATTCAGGGGAAGTGTATTGTACTTTAGCATGAAGGGTAGGATTGGGAATGCGATTACATTAAACATCATGCCTAATAAAACATTGGGCATGTTGTAATAGGTGCAAATGATGAGGTAATAGCAAGAGAATAGGGGGGTAAGGAAACTGATGATAACAAACAAACGTGCTTTACGCAATGTTTCTTCATTGCTGAAATAGTTATCGGGAATAAAACCTAAAATGTGTTGATTAATTTGTTTCATATATTACTTAGCAAATAACGAAAATGATATAAAAGAAGCAACTAACATGACCAAGCCCTGAATAATACCAAGTACTACGATAAGCCATTGGGGGGCCTTGGCACTTTGGTCGAACAGGGTTGGTATGCTAATCATTAAAATACCTTCTGCAATATAAATATATTTAGGCACTAAACCCCACTTCGTAGCATTTTCGTAATGCCACCATCCGGCATGAATGGCCAAGAATTCGTAGAAGGGGATAATTAAACACCCCATGATACCTACTACGATGGTGGCTAACAAGAGCCCTTTTTGTTGATGGATTAAATAACCGATGTAACCTAATTGGATTAAAACCACAACCCAACTAAACGGCATATACATAGGCGATTTGTAGAGCATGGGTTCATTGCCGGGATAGAAGAGCGTATTGGTATTTACTAACCAGGCATCGGCTATGAGTTCGGTAAAGCCTGCGGAGATAGAAAACAACAAAAAGTGTTTGAGGAGAGTGTCGTTTAAACGCCACGCTAAAATAGCATAAAACAAGGCGAATCCGTAGCTCCATAACGATCCGCCTAATGGGCCTGAATGGGTAATTGCAGCCAATGCCAAGCATGCAATGGATATGGGCATGCTGATAAGAATAAAACGTGTACGTGGATTTTGTAAAAGCATACTATTATTTTTTAGGGAATAATTTATGTATAATTAGTTTCACAATATCGTTCATGGCACATAAAATAGCCCATGTGCCGAATCCGATTTTTAACCACCATGGGTATTGGTCGGTCCATGGTAGGCCTTGATACCACCTTTTTTTATCGTACCATTTTAGGGGCATAAAGAGTGCGGGTTCTTGTAAAGGCCACAGTTTGCAAGAAGCTTGCGTATCGCCGGCTTTTTCTAATAAATTATTCACGGCCCTTCTGGCGGCTTCATTGGCGCCTTCCATGGTGGCTAGGTCGGTGAAGGTGCGAACATAGTCGGCTGCCAAGAATAAATTGGGGATGCCACAATACGCTTCAGGCCGAAGTTCCCACGAATTTACACTATTAACTAAGAGTGGTTCACGGTTGGTGCTGAGGTTGGCGGTGCTGTCGCGAATAGATGGATTGTGTTGAATGTCGCGGTCTAAATACCAATCCACCAACATATCATCGCGGAGTAATTCTTTTTCCGTGTTCAAACTGTCTTTGATTTGTTTCCATACTTCGTCGGCTACTTCTTGGGCGGTGCATTCGTCCGCACATTTTTTATTGTATCGGCCCGGGCTAAACCAGTCGCTGATATCAACACTTAAAATACCTTTAACACGGCCATCGCCATGTTCTTCGATGGTATAGTCTTTCCAGAATTGGATTTGTGAAATACTGGTGATAGCCCATTCGGTATCGCTGTAAATTACATGTCCTTTGTTGATAGGTAGATCGGTATTTAAAAAATATTGGATACCATTCATCCAGCTTACACTTTTAGAAAGGGTATTGATATTTGCTAATGTATTATCGGCTTTGATGATATCGGGTGATATTAATTTGGCGGCTTGTTCAACCGGCGTAGCTAAAATAAAATAATCGCCTTGAACCGTTATTGGATGGGCACCACCTACTTGAATTGTGGCCGATTGAATTTTACCTTGTTCGTATTGCAACGATGTGGCTTCGGCATGTAAAACATATTTAACGCCTCGTTGTATTAAATAATTTTTCCAATTCGTTAGCCAACGTTCGTTGGTTGGTCCGTCCAATACGCGGTCGGTATTTTCGAGCGGATTGGCCATGCCATAAACCAGTTGCAAGAAAATGTTGCCGCCGGTTTTTGTACTGGCCGATTCTGCTCGGGCTGCCACGAGTGTTCGGGTTAATCCTTGTACCAATAAACTTTGGTAGGGACTAGGTTGACCGTCTTTGCCGGGAAATCGGTCGGCTTCTAAGTATTGCCACCAACCCAAGCCTTCATAGTCGTTGTTACGGCGTATGGTAGAAGAGGTGCTTAATTGCCATACTTTTTTTGAAAAACAAGTTATTTCTTCTTTGGTTAATCCGGAATGCATACCATGCATATCGGTAAATATCACTTCCCAATCGGCTTTCGATCTGGGGAAATGAGCCGGTGTAATCATGGGTGTATTACCATAACGCGCAATCATGATACGGTCGGTAGGAACTAGATTATCGAAAACGGTTTTATTATTATCTGAATAAGGAATGCGTTTCATGGTATCGATAATATGCCGATAAAATCCGGGAAAGAAACGAAAGCCGTGTTCGCCGGGTAATGGTTTGGCGTATGGGGTTATACCTCGGCCAAAATAATCGATGCTTCGTGCTTTGCCACCTGCATATTGATGGTTTCGTTCGTAAACTTCAACAGCATAACCACGTTCAATTAATTCGTGGGCGGCACTCATCCCGGCTACACCGCCACCTATGACAATTACTTTTTTCATGTTTTTGTAATGAGGTTAAAAAACGACAATAATGTACTAAAATAGTACCAATTAATTTAAAATTCTAATTTACAACGTTACAACAAGCGAATCCCTTGATGTATGATAATAAAAAGTCCGCTTTGTTAAAGCGGACTCATATTGAATAAGGAAGATAAGGTTATTGACCTTGTGCCAGCGAATAGGCTTCAACGCCATCTAACAATAAAAGGCATTCTGCTGAACAAACTCGGTATAATTCAGCGAATTGGGCCGTTAATTGCCAAATGTCCAACTGGCTCAGTTCTCGTTCATTCGATTTCTCAATTCGAATGCGGTACTGATTTATACACTCGGTGTATACCGACCCTTTTGGGTAAACTTGCGTGCCCCGGTTCGACAAGGTGCTTAATTTAAAGCCTTCGGGAAGCCATTGTTTCACTTTTTCGCCAATCGCCATGGGTTGGTCGATTGATTCAAAGAACAAATCAACGCCATTTAAACCCACCTTAGCCGCTGGTTCAGTATGCCAAATTTTATTTTCGGTAAGCGGTTTGGGGGCCTGATGGTGCAAGTTACTTGGTATGGCTAGTACAGGATTATGTTCCGGCTTTTGTCCCAAATTAGTAATAATAGCATCGGCAAATTCGGTGGTGTTGACTGCTGGTGTGGCTTTGTTTCCAAAATCGCCGGTATGTACTCCTTGTTCGAGGGTGTACAGAAGGGCATTTTGAATACGAGCGGCTTCTTCGGTTAGGCCGAGGTGTTGCAACATCATAATACCGCTCAACAACAAGGCCGTAGGATTGGCAATGTTTTTACCGGCAATATCGGGTGCTGTGCCATGTACGGCTTCGAAAATGGAAATGTTATCGCCAATATTGGCTGACGGCGCAAAGCCTAAGCCACCAACTAAGCCGGCACACAAATCCGACATAATATCGCCCATTAAATTGGGTAATACCACCATTTCAAAATCGCCAGGACGAATTACCAATTTCATGGCTAAATCGTCTACAATCACATCGTTGGTTTCAATTTCAGGATAATGTTTAGCTACCTCGTAAAAGGTTTCTAAAAATAAACCATCGGTTATTTTCATGATATTGGCTTTGTGGCCACATGTTACTTTTTTAATGCCGCGTTTACGGGCCATTTCGAAGGCGTAACGGTGTACTTGGGCAGAGCCTGGACGGGTGATGAAGCGACGGCAAAGGGCTACATCGTGGGTTAGTTTGTGTTCAATACCCCCATAAGTGTCTTCAATATTTTCGCGAACGATGGTGATGTTGATGGGGATACCGGCTTTAGAAAAAACAGTATCAACGCCATGTAAACTTCTAAAAACGCGGTTGTTGGCATAGGTATTCCACACTTTACGGGCGGTTACATTGATGCTCTTCATGCCTTTGCCTTTAGGGGTTTCCATAGGGCCTTTGAATAAAATGCCTAAGCGTTCGATGGTTTGCTTGGCTTCATCGGTCATACCGGTAGAGTGACCGGCTAAAAAAACATCTTTCCCCATTTCAACATACTGATATTCTAGGGGAACATTCACGGCGTTGAATATCCGTAAGACAGCGTCCATAATTTCAGGACCAATTCCATCGCCTTTTGCTACTGCTATTGATAACATATAAGTTGTTTTTCGGGTGCAAAGGTACGGGCAAAGCGGTATACCGATTTCAAACACTACTAAATAATGTGCTAAATTAATGTGGTTTTGAGGTGAATGATTTTGCTAGAACATAGCATGTGGTCGATAACGCTTTTCCCTTATTTTTGCACATCATGCATTCGTTTTCATCCCTTCTTACCCGTTTCGAAGAATTCTTTCATCAGCATCATTTCCCGGCTACGCCATCTACGTTGTATGAACCTTGTTCGTATTTATTGGCCATGGGGGGCAAACGGGTTCGTCCAGTTTTGTGTATGATGAGCCACGAGTTGTTTGCTGAATTGAACGACAATGTAATGAATACAGCCCTTGCTATAGAGTTGTTCCACAATTTCACCCTCATGCACGACGATATTATGGATGCCGCACCGTTACGCCGGGGCATGCCTACCGTGCACGAAAAATTTGGAACCAACACGGCCATTTTATCGGGCGATGTGATGAACATATACTCGTATGTTCACCTCAATAAAATCCACTCCGAATTCATACATACGGTCATGGATTTGTTCAATAAAACCGCCATTGAAATTTGTGAAGGTCAGCAGCTGGATATGGATTTTGAAAAGCGAAATCGGATTTCGATGGAAGAGTATATCGATATGATTTCGTTGAAAACATCGGTGTTGTTGGCCACCTCCTTACAATTGGGCGGTATTTTAGCCGGAGCCACTCAGGGCTGTTGCGAAGTGTTGTACGATTTTGGAAAGACCTTGGGTATTGCGTTTCAATTAAAAGACGATTACCTCGATGCCTTTGGCGATCCGGCCAAAACAGGCAAACAGATTGGTGGCGATATTTTAGCCAATAAAAAAACATTTCTTCCTATTAAAGCCCTCGAATTAGCGGGTGTTGATGGCGAAGCTCGTTACGATGCTTTGTTGGCTCGTACCGATGCAGGAAAAGTAAACGATACCTTGGCCTTCTTCCGCGAAACAGGCGCTGAAGCAGCCTTGCGCGATGCGATGATGGAATATTCAGAACGCGCGTATACCTTGCTTGAAAAAGTGCCTGTGATTTCGCATCGTAAAAAGCATTTGCACGATGTGGCCGATATGTTGTTGAAGCGCGATTATTAGTGCGAGCTTGCTTGTAATACATCCGAGGCAATGGCTTGCGCCGCTAAATACCCGCTCGTCCATGCATGCTGAAAATTAAAGCCCCCGGTTACACCATCTACATCCAATAGTTCTCCCCCAAAATAAAGGTGGGGGTGCAAACGGCTTTCATACGTTTTCGGATTGATTACATGAAGGTCAATGCCGCCACAGGTTACAAACTCTTCTTTAAAGGTAGTTTTGCCTGCTATTTCGTACCGATCGGCACATAAGGTATGAATGAGTTTATTTTGTGGCTTGGCACCTAATTCACTCCATTTAGTATCGTGGTTTATATCGCACCGATCTAATAAATACAACCACAATCGGGCAGGCAATTGAAATGGATTTTTCGAGCCGAGGGTTAGGGCGCCAAGGCTATCGCGCAATGTTTGCCATGTAGCTTGTACATCATGTTCGGCCGTACCAATCCAATTTACTAAAACGCCATTGTTGTATTTTTTTTCCGATAAGAAGCGAGCGCCAAAGGCCGATGCTTTTAAAACTGCGGGGCCACTCAACCCCCAATGGGTAATTAGCAAAGGGCCTTCTTGTTTGATATCGCTTCCTTCAAGGTGGATGCGGGCATTTGGTACACTCAAACCCGCTAATTCGGTAAGTGGTTTATGGGCTAAATTGAAAGTAAACAACGATGGTACAGGGTCTACAATTGGATACCCCAGTTTTTCCAACCATGCATATTGTTCGCGTTTCGATAAACCGCCGAGCGCCAATTGTACATAATCGGCGTGCAAGGTGGTTTCATTTTTTAAACTAATTTCCCACTGGTTTTTATGAGGGCGAATAGCCATTACTTCGCTCGATAATTGTAATGTGATGTTCGAACTTTCGCACGCACGCAACAAACAATCGATGATGGTTTGTGATGTGTTGCTCACAGGGAACATTCGTCCATCGGCCTCCGTTTTTAAAGCAATTCCTCGTGCCGAAAACCATTCACGGGTATGGTTGGTATTAAATTCGGCAAAGGCTTTTTTTAAGAACGATGCCCCCCTTGGGTAGTATTTCACTAAGTTCGAAACACGGTCGATGTTGTGGGTTACATTGCACCGGCCTCCGCCACTCACTTTTACTTTTTGTAAAACGTTTTTTTGTTTCTCGAGCAGGGTAATGCGAAGTTCCGGACAGCGCGCATGAGCTTCTGCCGCACAAAAAAAACCCGTGGCACCACCGCCCACAATAACCAAATGTTTCATGCACGGCGAAGATACGCGATTCGGTATCCACCTTCCACACCTATCTTTGTATTTACATGCTTCGTTTGGAAGAAATTCAACTGATTCAATTTAAGTGTTACGAACATAAAACGTTACGCTTTACCAAACCTATTGTGTTGTTGCATGGTTCCAATGGTGCCGGCAAAACCAGTATTCTCGATGCTATTTATTATCTCTGCTTCACGAAATCGTATTTTGTTGCCACCGATGCCCCGCTTACATTGAAAGGTCGAACAGGGTGGCGCATAGCGGGGACCTTTCATGCTGCTGAACCGCATCAGGTAAGTGCTGTGCTGCGCGAAACAGGCAAGAAGGAATTTACTTGCAATAACGCACCCTATACCAAATTAGCGCATCATATTGGCCGCTTTCCCTGTGTGATGATAGCCCCCGATGATGTGGCATGGATTTCTGGAACATCCGAAATTCGTCGAACTTTTTTAGATAGAATGATTGCTCAAACCAATCCGGAGTATATACAAACCTTATCTCGTTACAACCGAACACTTACACAACGAAATGCCTTGCTAAAACAAGTGGCTGAGGGACAAGCCCCCAACAGCGAGTTGTTTGAATTTTACAACAACGAACTCAATCTGTGTGCTTCGTTCATTCATCAAACGCGTTGTGATGTTTGTACGCAATTTATTCCGCAAGTAAATCAATATTATGCCGCATGGAGCCACGAATCAGAATCCATCACCTTGCAATACGATTCTGCTTTGCACCACGAAACCATGTTGGCCTTGTTAGCAAGCAATTACCCCAAAGATGTGGTATTGCAACGAACTACCAAGGGCATTCATCGCGACGATTTGAGTGTTCAATTGAATGAATTACCCTTCAAGCAAGTGGCTTCGCAAGGCCAACGAAAAGCCTTGTTGTTTGCTATTAAATTGGCCGAGCGCGATTATATTTTTAAACAAACTGGTATTGCTCCCATTTTGTTGCTCGACGATTTATTTGAAAAGCTCGATGCACAACGCATGGAACGCTTGATAGATTATTTAGTAGCTACAGGTTCTCAATTGATTGTAACCGATACGCATGCCGGAAGGGCCTTGCAAGCTTTTCAGGCCTATGCCGATCGGTGCGAAGAAATTTTAATCAACTGAGGTTGCGTTGGTTAAAATTGCATGCATGTTCTTGTTAACCCATTTATATAAAAGCGTTATGGCGGTATTCACCACCAATTGGGTATTCTTTTCGCGGTCGTAGGGCGCTATAATTTTTTTACTCACGTGTTGATTGTTACTACACAATCCAATCCAAACCGAGTTGTCGTGGTCGCCTTGTTCCAAGTAGCCTGTTACCGATAAAGCAACATGACTATTAAAATGAGAACGGGTTAATGCTGCCAGGGCTTCCGCAGTTTCCGCACTTACCGCTGTATAGTTTTCTAGTATCTCGTTCGAAACACCCACTATACTATGTTTTGCCTCGGTGGCATAAGGAATAAAACCACCACGGAAATAGTCTGAACTTCCTGAAACCGATGTTAATCGGGCCGCAATGTGTCCGCCCGTACAACTTTCGGCAATAGCCAGTGTAATACCGTGCGAGGTAAACAAGCGATGTATCATTTCTTCTGGCCTAAAATCGCCTTCGTATACCAAAATAGGGGCTACTAATTCCTTTAAGTTGTTGAATGCAACTGTTATTTCGTTCAACCAATGTGCTTCCGCACTCAATCGGAGTTTTACTAAACTCAAATCGGGTAGGTATGCCAACTTAATGCCGTTGGGCAACGATTCTTCAAATTGTACCAACCGTTCAGCCACAAAACTTTCGCCTTCACCGGAGGTTAATAAATATCGATGCAATAAGGGCGCAACAGGCCATCGTTCTTGCA
>JBIKQE010000026.1:0-16611 GCA_044349815.1 Chitinophagaceae bacterium
TCTTGTTCTATTTTTTCGAACTCGCGCTTTTCGTTGAAGCTCATTTTTTGGCGCGGCTTCTCTATTTTTTCTTCGGGTGGCGCCGTCGATGTAGGAATGGTTTGCATTTCTTTTTTTACCGCCAATTCGGCTGGTGTCATCATCCGGAATTGCGAATAATTGCCCGGAAAATCACGGATTTCTCCCTGCCCTTCAAACACCAACAAATGATCCACAAGCTTATCCATAAAATACCGGTCGTGACTCACCAACAACAAACAACCCGGGAACTCCAACAAGAATTCTTCGAGTATTTGCAAGGTCTGTAAATCGAGGTCGTTCGTAGGCTCATCGAGTACTAAAAAATTCGGATTTTTGAACAAAATACCCAACAACTGCAAACGGCGTTTTTCGCCACCGGAAAGTTTACTCAAATAGGTATACTGCTGTTCGGGCGTAAAGGCAAAACGTTCCAAAAAGGCAGACGCACTGAGTTTGGTGCCATCGGCCAAGGGGAAATATTCCGCCATGTCTTTCACCCATTCAATAATGCGCTTGTCTTCTTTATACGTTAATCCATCTTGCGAAAAATGTCCAAACACCACGGTATCGCCGTGATTAACTTTACCGCTATCCGGTTCTTCCTGTTGTAAAGCAATTTTAATAAAGGTACTTTTCCCCACCCCATTCGGACCCACAATACCAATGCGTTCGCCGCGTTTGAAGGTATAATCGAAGCCTTTTAAAATAACCTTTTCGCCATAGGCCTTGTGGACCTTTTTCATTTCCAAAATCTTACCGCCGAGGCGTGTCATTTTTACTTGCAGTTGCACATCGGCATCTACTTGTTTTTCGCGAACGCGTTCTTGCACCACCTCGAAATTATCTTGTCGCGATTTCGATTTTACGGTACGGGCACGCGGTTGTTTGCGCATCCATTCGAGTTCTTTCCGAAAGATGTTTTTATCTTTCTTGAACTCGCTTTGTTCTACTTCGGCACGGTGGGCTTTCTGTTCAAGATAATAGCTATAGTCGCCGCTGTGGCGATACACTTGGTTGCCTTCAATTTCAATAATATCGTTACACACTTCATCGAGAAAATACCGGTCGTGGGTTACCATCAACAAGGTTACTTTCTGTGCACTTAAATAATCTTCGAGCCATTCCACCATTTTCACATCGAGGTGGTTGGTGGGTTCATCCATCACCAACAAACATTTGCCTTCGTACAACACGGCTTGCAACAAGGCTTGCGCCAAGGCCACCCGTTTTACTTGTCCACCGCTGAGTGTACCCATGCTGCGCGTTACATCGGCAATATTGAGTTTACTTAGAATTTGTTGCATTTGGTTTTCGAACATCCACCCGTTCACGTCTTCCATTTGGGTAAGCAGACGATCTAATTGCGTAGCATCGTGCCCGCCCGATTCCTGAAAATCTTCGTAGGCTTTTACGGTACGTACCGTTTCATGATCCATACTAAACATCACTTCGCGGATGCTTTGATTGGGCGGAAACTGATGTTCTTGGGGCAAATACACCAAGCGAATGTCTTTATGAATCCAAACACTGCCCGAATCGGCATCATCGAGACCGGCCAGTATTTGCAGCAAAGTCGATTTACCCGAGCCATTGCGCGCAATGAGGGCAATTTTATCGCCTTCGTTGATGTGGAAGGAGATGTCTTTAAAAAGTACTCGAACCCCGAAGGATTTGGTGAGGTTTAACAGCGAAGCGTAATGCATGAATGATGGTCGGTACTATTTGATGGGTTTTTCTACCGGGGCTTTTCCTTGTTCTAATACGTCTATTTGAATTACATTTTGCGCCATCACCCATTTGTTACCGGTCCAACGAATGCCATCGTAGGAGCCATCGGGGGTATACGTATAGCGTTTGGCGGGGTCGCCAATTTGCGATTCACAATGGTCTAAAATAATTTGTTTCATATCGGCATCCCAATTCATCGACACTTTCGCGCCGCGTTGATATTCCAATACATAGCGGTTCACATCGCGGCGTTTGTTGCGGTCGATGATATTGAATACCGGGGCGCCAAACACCGTGGTGTTTTCAACGCCCAAGGAAAATACATCAATAATTTTGCGTTCGCTATTGATGCCATTACCGTTCCAACCCAATAAAAAGTACAAGGTTTGTCCGGCTAATTTTTGCGCAATGATATTGTAATACAAACAACCAAACCAACGTCCGTTGTTAAGAATAGAATCTTCGGCGCCTCGTTGCAACTGATCCGACACATCCACTAAAGGAAGTATTTGTCCGTTTTTACGTTGAATAACCCCGTAATACCGGGCGTCGGCATCGCTGCGCATCACCTCCCAATTGTACAAGCGAAATTCACCGTCGGGCGCGTTGGTGATGCTGATTTTGTTATTGAGTTTCACGCACGGGTAAGTAAACGAACCCGGTGTTTTCAAAAACGTTTTCATGGTACGAATAAAGGCATACGCCCCATCCATTCTACTTTCGGGCATCGGCGACGCATACATACTATCGGCAAAATACACCAAGGAATCCTCCAATATTTGCAAGGCGCTCAACGACGCAACCGGTTTATCGTGCACAATACGGTTCGCACTAATGGCGGGCGATTGCGCATGTGCACCTTGGAATAAGACCAAAACAAGTAGCCCTATAAAACTAAATTGAATACACCCCCGTGTCATTGGCTTAAGCTTGTTGATCGTTTTTGTTTCCACCAAATAAGCCTTTAAGTTTATCGAGGGCATCTTTGGCCATGTCGCCGGCTTTATCGGCGGCATCGGCTAATTTTTCTTTTACTTCACCGGCTACTACTTCGGCTTTTTCAGCCGCTTCGGCCAGTTCTTCTTTAATTTCGCCGGCCACTTCATGGGCTTTTTCTTTCGCCTCGGCCAATTCTTCTTTGGCTTCAGCTCCGAGGTGACCTAATTTTTCTTTCACGGCATCAGCCACATCATCGGCTTTATCGGCCGCTTGGTGCATCATGTTCTTGGCTTTGTCGGCTGCGTCGCCGGCTTGTTCCTTTACATTATTCAATGCATCGCTGTTCAAAAAATTTTCAACCGCACCCGAAAATGCTGGAGGAATTTTAGATTTAATAAAGTCTTTCACAGCATCCACCGATTTGTTGGCTTGTTCTTGAGATAAACCCACTTCATTCATGAGTTTTTGCAATAATTCGTTCATAAGGCTTGTTTTAGTACAATCAAAAGTACATTAAAGAATTGATTTTCTATCTTTGCCCCACTTATGGCTAGCGAGAACACATTACAGGCTATTATTGCCCATTGCAAAGAATACGGGTTTATTTTCCCTTCCAGCGAAATTTACGACGGCCTCAGCGCCGTGTACGATTACGGCCAATGGGGCGTAGAACTCAAGAAGAACATCCGCGAACATTGGTGGAAAAGCATGGTATACGCCCACGAAAACATTGTAGGTATCGATGCCGCTATCTTTATGCACCCTACCACATGGAAAGCCAGCGGACACGTAGATAATTTTAGCGACCCCATGATTGACAACCTCGATAGCAAGAAACGCTACCGTGTAGACCACCTCATTGAGGCCCATGCCGAAACCTTGGCAACCCAAAACCCTGAACTCGGGAACGAACTCCTCGCCGAAATGGAGCGCCTGCTCGAAAAAGACGATTTTGCCGGATTGAAAGACCTGATTGTACGAAACAATATTGTGTGTGCGGTTAGCAATACCTGCAACTGGACCGACGTGCGTCAGTTCAATTTGATGTTCAGCACCCAAGTGGGTAGCGTAGCCGAAGAATCGGATACCATTTACCTTCGCCCCGAAACAGCGCAAGGTATTTTCGTGAATTTCTTAAACGTGCAAAAAACAGGCCGCATGAAAATTCCGTTTGGCATTGCCCAAGTAGGAAAGGCGTTCCGCAACGAAATTGTGGCACGTGGCTTTATTTTCCGCATGCGCGAATTCGAGCAAATGGAAATGCAATTCTTTGTTCGTCCCGGCACGCAAAAAGAATGGTACGAATATTGGAAGAAAGCCCGCATGCAATGGCATACCGACTTAGGCATTCCGGCCGAAAAATACCGCTTTCACGATCATGTAAAATTGGCCCACTACGCCGATGCCGCCTGTGATATTGAATTCGATTTCCCCATGGGCTTTAAAGAAGTAGAAGGCGTTCACTCGCGCACCGATTTCGATTTGCTCCAACACCAAGAATACAGCAAGAAAAAACAAGTATACTTCGACAACGATATAGACCCTGAAACCAACAAAGCCTATGGCAACTATGTGCCGTATGTTATTGAAACATCCATCGGCTTAGACCGTGCTGTATTAATGGTATTGAGTCACGCGTTTAAAGAAGAAGATTTGAGCACCGACGAAAAACAAGATAATCGCGTAGTATTAGCCTTCCCGCCAAAAATTGCCCCTATTAAATTGGCGGTATTGCCTTTGGTAAAAAAAGACGGCTTGCCCGACATTGCCCGCGAACTCCTCAACGATTGCCGTTCATCCTTCAATTGTTTTTACGAAGAGAAAGACAGTATTGGAAAACGTTACCGCCGCATGGATGCCTTGGGTACACCGTTCTGCGTAACCATCGACCATCAAACCAAAGAAGACGGCACCGTAACCATTCGTCATCGTGATGCCATGACGCAAGAGCGCGTACCGATGAGTCAAATTAAATCGATTGTATTAAACGCTATCGCTTAAATTCTTAGCCATGCAAGCTTATCACCAATTATTGCAACACATTCTCGACCACGGCACCGACAAAAGCGACCGCACCGGTACGGGTACTCGAAGTGTATTCGGGTATCAGATGCGCTTCAATTTGGCCGATGGCTTTCCGATGGTGACCACCAAAAAACTTCACCTCAAATCCATCATTCATGAATTGTTGTGGTTTATTCAGGGCGATACCAACGTGCGTTATTTACAAGAAAACGGCGTGCGCATTTGGGATGAATGGGCACGCGAAGATGGTAGCTTGGGACCGGTGTACGGCAAACAATGGCGCAGTTGGACGGGTGCCGATGGCAAAACCCACGATCAATTGATGGATGTGATTCATCAAATCAAAACCAATCCGGACAGTAGGCGGATGATTGTAAGTGCTTGGAACGTAGGCGAATTGGCCGATATGGCCCTTATGCCCTGTCACGCCCTATTTCAATTTTATGTAGCGAACGGCAAACTGAGTTGTCAATTATACCAACGCAGTGCCGATGTATTTTTAGGCGTACCGTTTAATATTGCCTCCTATGCCTTGCTTACCATGATGATGGCGCAAGTATGTGGCCTCGAACCGGGTGAATTCATTCACACCTTTGGCGACGTGCATATTTACAGCAACCACATGGAGCAAGTCCAATTGCAATTATCGCGCACACCCTACCCCCTCCCTCACATGCGCATTAATCCGGCGCGCACCGCAATTACCGATTTTGTGTATAGCGATTTTGAGTTGTTAGGGTATGAATGTCACCCCGCTATAAAAGGCGATGTAGCGGTGTAGGAGCGAGAAACAGCGTGGAAGCGGTATTGCTGGAAGCATCAGCATAACACTACGAAGCGAATACGCTTCGTGTAACGCAGGCATCTATTCAATTTTAGTGTAATTTCACTTTCCAAACAGTCAAATTCATAAAAAGAGAATGATTAAAAAACTGCTAACCAATACGTATTGGTGTTTTTTTACAACAATAGTTATTGCATTGGTTTATGCGTATGTTTTGAGGCCATATGGACTTGAAGTTCAAAATGATTCTTGTTCGTATGTTCGTGGCGCCTTGAGTTTACAGCAAGGATTAGGTTTTACGTATGCGGGAAAATACCTCAATCATTTTCCTGCCGGACTTTCTATCGTGTACGCAAGTTTGAGCTCATTATTTCATGTATCGATTTTCAAGGTTGCTTTATGGTTTCATGTACTATGTATTTTTTTATTGGGCCTTTTGTTGAAAACCATCTTTGATTTAATACAAATAGCACCTCCCTTGCAAATCCTCGGCTTGTTGCTTTATTTATTTTCGGCCCCTGTATGGAACATTTCAACAAAATTGCTTACCGAATTGCCTTCGTTGGTTTTATTGACGGTTTGTAGCTTGTTGCTATTCCGTTACTTAAAAAATGATCGAAAAACTGTTCTGCTTCCCCTCTTGGGTTTTTTATTGGGTGCCGGTATTATATTCCGATTTGCCATGATTGGTTTTTTAGCCGGTTTTTTATTGGTAGTATTCTGGCAACATCGATTTAATTGGCGTGATGCTATACTCCGTTGTATTTATTTGGCCTTGCCCGCTATAATTTGGGTGGTGGCTTACAACGTCTATGTACAGGTGTATTATCAACAAGCATTGCAAGACCGAATGATAGTTTGGCACCCTATTTCCCTTCAACAAATTTACTTTTTTATTCGTACGCCATTTTCTTGGTTTTTTGAAGTTGATTATACCCAACCGAAAACGTTATTTTTCTTATTCGGAGCGGGTTTTATTTTGATGCTTATGCTAGTGGTGAATTATAATTCTAGTCAATCGTCGAATCGCAATCAAATCAGTGAATTCTTCGCGAAGCAAAAATCGATTTATTGGGCAATGACCACCTTGATTATTGTTTACATTGTATTCTTAATGTTATCGGTTTCGTTGTTCGATGCAGCCACGCCAATCGATACCCGAATACTGTCTCCATTATCGATATATGTATACCTGTTATTACTTTCTTGTTTCAACCATCTTTATTTGCATGCCCGATTCAAATGGCTAACTCAATGGAGCTTATTTGTATTAACCTGTGTTTTTAATTGGGCGGCTACACAAGCGTTACCCTATCGTCATCAGTATCCACTTGGATATAATACCCCTTATTGGCATCGGGAAGCCAAGGCTATAGTTTGCGATAGCCAAGAAGTATGGCTTCGGCAACATCGCGACATTTATACCAATGCCTATTATTATTGGCGATTGCACGATGATAGACCAACGAGTAAGATACCGCAGAACCATAATCCGTTTACACTAATTAAAAATAAGCACATACACAACGATATGTTGGCCCTGCAAAACGAAATAGCCAACGATAGTGCGCAATTGGTTTATTTCAACCTCTTGATAAAAAACACCACGTTACCTAGTAAAAAAACGATGTTGACCTACTTTAGCGATAGTAGTCGATTCGATTTTGTGTCCTTTGAAGGTGGATTCATTATTCAGGGCAAGAAACAAAGACATTAAAATTAACAAGTTCAATTAAGTTTCTTCGCCCAAAGGCTGCCGTGCCTGGAGGGCTTGGTGCGTGGCCGGAGCGAAGCGGAGGCCGCCACCGGAGCGAAGCGGAGCCCGGAAGGGACGGATAGTAGATGAAAAAAGTTGATTGGCTGACAGCCCCAAAAGGAGGGAACAGTTTCAGCGAACTGTAAACAGGGAAGAATTCATGATAAAAAGATAACTGAAACAAGGCATCAAAAAACGAGAGCATGAGTGAAAATGGGAGCTTATGCCCTACTACTGCTCACCGCTTACCGGCACTGTTCCCTGTCTTACCCTGGAATTCTTGAAATGTACTTATCCATTTCTTTTAATTGCGACAGTATCATTTCGTTTTTAGGTTTGCAGGCTTTGGCTTTTTGGTAGTAGAATTTCATGCCTTTGAAATCGCGGCGTTCGCCACAAAGCGAGCTCAATTGCAACAAGGCGGTGGCTTCGGAATCTTTGTCGGGCAGACCAAATTGTAAAGCTTTCCGTAAATGTTCGTAGGCTTCTTTTTTATTGCCTTTTTTCATGGCAATCATACCCAACTGTAAATAGGCACCACCTTGCACCGACTTATCGTCGATACCGGCTTCAAGGCCTTTACGAATATCTTCTTCGGCATCGTCGAAGTTTTCGTTCATGGTAGAGAAGTTCGACTTCAGCATATAATACGCCGAACGGATAGGCTTGTACAATAAATTTGGGTATTTAACGCGTTTCAATAAATCTTGCGCGCCATCAATGTCGCCGTCTTCAACGTGTTTTTGAATGAGGGTGATGGGGCCAATCATAAAATGGGCCACTACCATTAAAATAGCAATCAAGAAGAATATCCAACTTACCCATAAGCCGTGTTTAACAGCAAACGTAATGTATAACCCTAGGGCTATAACCGCCACGGCCAAGGGCAAACGATATAAAACCACAAAACGACGTATAGATGCCATGTACTTGAATTTGTTATGTTTGGGAGTGCAAACCTAACATTTTTAACCCGATTTTTGGGCACAAAAGTAAAAGCCCTTTATGTGAGGCTTTTGGAAACGATGTAGTACGTTTTTAATCCACACCGTGCAAGGATGCGCCCGTTGAACCGTATGTTTGCATCTGAAAAAAATTAGATATGGAATTACAACAAGCCATTGCCGCAGCCTGGGCAGACAGAACCTTGCTTAAAGACGTGAAATATGCCGACGCGGTGCGTGCCGTAATAGAAGAAGTGGATAAAGGGCGTTTGCGGGTGGCCGCGCCAACTGAGAACGGTTGGCAGGTCAACGAGTGGGTAAAGCAAGCCATTTTGATGTATTTCGGTATACAACAAATGGAAACCTATACCCTACCGCCATTCGAGTTTTACGATAAAATGAAACTCAAATCGAATTATGCCGAACAAGGGGTGCGTGCGGTGCCACATGCCATTGCCCGTTACGGTGCTTTTTTAGGGCGGAATGTGGTGATGATGCCCAGTTATGTGAATATTGGAGCCTATGTAGATGAAGGCACCATGGTGGATACGTGGGCTACGGTTGGGAGTTGTGCGCAAATTGGCAAGAACGTTCACTTAAGTGGTGGCGTGGGCATTGGCGGCGTGTTAGAACCCTTGCAAGCCTCCCCTGTAATTATTGAAGATGGTTGCTTTATTGGTTCGCGGTGTATTGTGGTGGAAGGTGTTGTGGTTGAAAAAGAAGCCGTATTGGGCGCCAATGTGGTGCTCACGCAAAGCACCAAGATTATTGATGTGAGTGGTTCTACCCCGGTTGAATACCGTGGTCGGGTACCGGCACGTAGTGTGGTGATACCGGGTTCGTACAATAAACAGTTTCCGGCCGGCGAATATGGGGTGGGTTGCGCCTTGATTATTGGTCAGCGCAAGGAAAGTACCGATTTAAAAACCTCCTTGAACGATGCCCTGCGCGATTTTAATGTGAGCGGATAAATTCTTGGCGTTGAAGTGGGTCAATATCATTTTTTTACCTACTTTTGCGCTCCCTTCGATTTACAGAAGCGGCGTGATAGCTCAGTTGGTTAGAGCGCAGCACTCATAATGCTGAGGTCTCGAGTTCAAATCTCGATCACGCTACTAAAGCCACTCCATTTGGAGTGGTTTTTTTATTTTCCACAGGCTGCGTGAGGGATTGTAACAGAAAGCCCCGGGAGAAGGAAGCAACGACATTGATGATATACAGTACATGGTGGAATGGAAGATTTATTGATATATGCCATACCCCGGGCTTGCCGTGAAAAGCCCGACCCGCCGTAAGATGTAGGGATGTTTTAAGTTGTCCTCAACCGGCGGGGCACGCCCATTATAATTAGATAATTGTTGTTTTTTTGCGATTAAAATACATACTGAATTAGTATTGGGTAATTGGGTATATGATGTATCAACGTGCGATAGGAACAGGATGCAAAAAATTTTAAAAAAAGATAGAAACGATATTATATTGTGCTGAATTGACAACTTGTTATTTGTATTTTATGCGAGCAACTTGTTATGAAATGTTGATTTGGAGAATGACAAATAAAATAGCATGTTATTTAATTCACTCGAGTATTTCCTTTTTCTTCCGGTAGTATTTATTTTATACTGGTTTGTTTTTAATAAAAACCGATTAGCTCAAAACCTGCTTATTTTAATAGCGAGTTATTTTTTTTATGGTTGGTGGAGTTGGATGTTCATGCTTTTATTGATGGCGAGCACGCTCCTCGATTATATATATGGTTTTTCGGTAGCATCCCCGAACCGACAAAAAGCCAAATTCTTTTTGTGGTTAAGTATCATTAACAATTTGGGGATCTTAGCTGTTTTTAAATACTACAATTTTTTTGCTGAACAATTCAAGGCCGGCTTTGCCTTATTGGGCATGGAAACCAACCCGGTATTATTGAGTATAGCCTTGCCGGTGGGAATTTCGTTTTACACGTTTCATGGCATGTCGTATGTTTTTGACATTTACCGTGGCGAACAAAAACCGGTCAAGAATTTTGTGGACTACGCCGTGTTTGTGAGCTTTTTTCCATTACTGGTAGCAGGGCCTATTGAGCGGGCTAATCACTTACTGCCTCAAGTTCAAAAAAACAGGTTATTTGCTTACAAACAAGCCATAGATGGTTGCCGTTTAATTTTATGGGGCTTGTTTAAAAAAGTGATTATAGCCGATAATATTTCCGGTCAAGTCAATCACATTTATGCGCATTACGAAACAAGCAGTGCCATCACCTTGTTGATAGGCGCCATTGGATTTAGCTTTCAGATTTATGGCGATTTTAGCGGGTATTCCGATATCGCTCTTGGTTCGGCCAAGCTTTTTGGCTTTGAATTATTAAGCAATTTTAAATTTCCGTACTTCTCGCGCGACATTGCCGAGTTTTGGCGGCGATGGCATATTTCTTTATCCTCATGGTTTCGCGATTATTTATATATACCTCTCGGTGGTTCGCGCCATGGGAAGATGCAAGCGGTTCGAAACACCTTCATTATTTTTTTAGTGAGTGGCTTTTGGCATGGAGCAAGTTGGAATTTCATTATTTGGGGTTTTATTCATGCTTGTGGATTTTTACCTTTATTGCTATTGAATAGAACCCGTAAAAACATGAGTACCGTAGTGGCTCAGGATGGATATTTTCCATCGCTTAAAGAATGGGGAAGTATGCTTGGAACCTTTGCCTTTGTAACGATGGCTTGGATTTTCTTTCGTGCAGAGACCCTCGAACAAGCATTTGGTTATATAGGTCGCATATTGAGTGACGGTTGGCAAAACCCGAAACAATTTATCAGCTTTAGTGGTGGCAAACAAATATTCTTATTAATTACACCATTAATTTTGGGCGATTGGCACTTGCGCCACAACGAACGTTCGCTGAAAGTGCCTAAAAAAGCATGGATTAGAATAGGCCTATACACCTTTATATGTCTCCTTACCGTGTATTTTTTACTCAGTAATTATTTAAACGATAAAGGACAAGAATTTATTTATTTCCAATTTTAAATGAAATCATTTTTAAACCGATTTGCCCGAATAGCCTTCATTCCGCTATCCATTCTAGTGGTCTACAATGGCTTAGGCTTGTTTTTAATTCAACGGGAATTTCCTTACCCTGCCGAAGGTGCTGCGGTGTATTTAAAACACGATACAGCGAAACGTGGAACAAAACTAATAGTAGGATGTTCGAATTTAAAACACAATATAAATCCGTACCAACTTTGGTTAAACCATCCGGAAGCCGATATATTTTATTCGCCGGCAGTGGCCAATAGTACCTATATGCATTTCATCGGTTCGCTACCTCCGTTCAATGAATACGACACCATAATTTACTATGCACCGTATCATTATATAAAAAAATCGATTGCCATTCGGGAAGGCGATAAAATTGGGGAATACTTGACTTGTGGCGAATATGCTTTACAGACCGTAAAAAACCACCCAATCAATTTCTTCAACAATTGGTTGTATAGTTATTACTCCATTAAAAAACAACGTAAAAAAGCGTCTACTAGTTTGGTGTTTTACAACAACATTGATACCTACATGAACCGCATACGCAAGGAGCCTCATTATGCGGAAGGCAAGCTCCCTTTTAATCGCCAGAAACATATTATTGATCCGGTTGTATTCAAGGAAGAGGACGTCAAACACATGGAGGGCATTTTTCCTAACAGGAAATTGTATTTACTATTTTCACCCATTCCCAATATTACAGAGCACACGTCGTTTATAGGCCAATGCAACAGTTCTTCTAAGCAATTTAAGAATCGATTCAATGAGCCCGAAACGCTCGATTCAACCTTGTTTTACGACCAATGGTACCACATGAATGGCATTGGCAGTAAACAAGAAACAGAACGCATGGCCAAATACCTGAGCACCTTGCAGGTTCGATAAGTTGCTTGAATGCAGCAGACATTTGATTTAATTTCAAGGGCCCCTTTTTTCAATAACGGACTTGTTTGAATTGATTAGTGCCATTACGAATGCATTGTATAGCATGCTAAGGATTCCAAATTGTTTTTATATCGGATACAATGCGTTTAGGTTGCCCCTGATAATCGATTAAACTCCAACTACAAACTGGCCAACAATCGTTCAATTGCCAAATTAAACTGCCCATACAGCGGCCCTTGGAATTGGTTTGAGCGCTTATAGCCGCAAGCAATACATCCGATTGCATGCGTTGTGTAGCCTCGATATATGTGGCCCATGTAAAATCGCTTTTAATCCACCTTGTTTGTTTTAAATAGGTATCAATTGTTTCAAATCCCGTAGGATGCTTTTGATGTTGACGCAATCCTACATCGTTTAATGAAAAAGTCGCATTTAACCCAAACTGCTTGGCTGTTTCTATCGACGGCATAGCTTGCATGCCAAATTCAGACATAAATCGGGGGACTTTTACCTTAAATACTTCTTTCGGCATTTTTCCCCACCATACGCCCCAATAATGCGAATCGCCTTCGCGCATTGATGCTTCTCGTCCCCAACCATGCAGCGGCGACGAGGCTATGTATGGTCGCCCAGGATCTAATTCTCTCAGCACACCGGGAATAATTTCATTAAATAACAGTTGATATTCCTTCCATAAGCGAATGGAATCGGCCACCGAAATCGAGAACTGTTTTTGCCAACCCCAATTATGCCAAGCTTCATCAATTTCATTATTACCACACCACAAAACAATACAACGGTGTTTACGAAGTCGCAATACATTATCGCGTACCTCAGCAATCACATTTTCTCGAAAGGCTTTATCGGAAGCAGGGTACATGGCCCCGGCAAACATAAAATCTTGCCATACCCAAATACCCAATGAATCGCACAACGTGTAAAAATCGTCCGATTCGTAAACGCCACCACCCCAAACACGCAACATATTCATGCCCATTTGTTTGGCTTGTACTAACAATTGCCGATAACGATCTTTGGTTACACGATGTAAAAAAACATCGGCAGGTACCCAATTAGCCCCTTTCATATAGGTTGGCCTTCCATTTACTGAAAAATAAAACGATTGCCCTATGCTATCGTGCACTTGATGCAATTGAACCGGCGGCAACTTGGCCGGGTGTGTTTCCTCATCCAATGTAAAACTCAATTTCACGGGGCGCCATATACCACAGGTTACCAAATGAGGCGCCCAATCCCAGCCAAAATGGTATTGTGCTTTTCGTACGTAATGACGATTGTTTTCGCAGGGGCGAATCAATGGTTTTGCTTCGTTAGCCAATTGGTTCGCGCTATTTTCGGCCGGTTCAAATACAATGCGTAACCGATTTTGCCGTTGTGCAATACCCCCCAATAACAAGCGGTATGTACGAAACATATTGTTGGTACGTAATAGCTCCTTGCCGTTTACTTCAATACGGGCGTAAGTATCTAAGCCTTCAAATACTAATGCAAGCTGTGGCATGCGCATTTCATATTCACTTAGTTCAAACGTTGTTTCGTACACCCAGGTACGTTCTCCTACCCACTGAACCCGTTTTTCGTTTGTACCAAAAAAAGGGTCTTGAATTATTCCGGCCCGCATCAAGTCGGTATGAATCGCTCCGGGCACGGAAGCGGGCAACCACGTATGTGCGGTGCTTTCCCGAAATCGCCACGATGAATGCAAGTACCTATCGGACTGTGCCAATAACGAGCTTGCCAATAAACAAAACAAGGCTCCAAAAAACAGACCTATTTTTACTGTTAAACGCATGTGGCTAGTAAAGCTTTTATAGCTTTAATTTCTTGTGCATCAACACCTGTATACGACATGCTTTCGGGAAAAGTGCTTGGCTGAAACGTAGTTGGATGCTGCATTGATTTTCGAGCAGACGTGTGCACTTCTTTAACACCAGTTTCTTTCACTACCTGCACAACGGTATGTTGCGTTAATCCACTACCGGGAAGAACAATCAATCGATTACCGGCTTTTTTTACCATCTTCTTTAATAATGGAATGCCATCGGGCAAAACAGGGTATTGACCACTGCTTAAAATGCGTTTAGCGCCATACGAAATAATCAATTCCATCGATTCTAATGGATTTAAGCAACGGTCGAAAGCTCGATGAAAAGTAAATTCCATTGTGCCGGCAACATCTATACATCGCATCAAGAAATCGGCATCAATTTGGCCATCACGTAATAAACCACCCGATACCACCCCCTTGAATCCCCTACTGCGACAATACATTATATCTGCCAACATCACTTTCTTTTCTTGTTCACTGTAAACAAAATCGCCACCTCGGGCACGTATAATAGGGAATACGGGAATGGGGCTATGGGCATGAATAAAATCGAGCGTTGATTTGGAAGGCGTTGTGCCTCCATCGTGAGCATTTTCGCACAATTCTAAGCGATCGGCACCCGCTTCAATGGCTTCTAAAGCCCCATGGAGGGTAAAAACCGCTACTTCTAGCAGTATCTTATTCATGATCAAAAATACTTTTTGCCGTTTCAGTCCATGCGCCTTCTTCATCGTGCAAGGCTACCGTTACACCGGGCTTCAACCCATAATGACCATATTCGCCTGCTTTATTAATGGCAATAAAACCAATTTGGACCTTTTGTGCGTAGTCTGTCCCTTTCATTCGGATCAAGCGTTCTAAGCCGAGCTTGCAAGCTTCTTCGGGCGAATACCCATAACGCATCGCTTCCACAATGGTATGACTTCCGCATATCCGAACTACCTCTTCGCCTAAGCCGGTTGCAGTGGCTGCACCCACTTCATTATCAACATACAAACCGGCACCAATGATAGGCGAATCGCCAACACGACCACGCATTTTAAATGCCATGCCACTGGTGGAACAAGCTCCACTCAAATCGCCCAATTGATCGAGCGCTAACATACCAATTGTATCGTGATTATGTAAACCCGCTTTTTGCAATTCATCAATAACCATTAATGGATCATACTGCGATTTTTGTAACCATTCTTTCCAAGCTGCTTCCGATTGGGCTGTGAGCAAATTTTCTTTTTTAAACCCTTGTTGTAAAGCAAACTGCAGGGCACCTTCGCCCACCAATTGCACGTGAGGTGTTTTTTCCATAACCAAACGGGCCACAGAAATCGCATGCATAATATGCTCTAACCCCATCACAGCGCCAATATTCCCTAAATGATCCATGATACACGCATCTAGTGTAACATGGCCATCCCGATCGGGAAAACCACCATACCCAACACTCATATCGTTCGGGTCGGCTTCGGGTACTTGAACACCTGCATGAACAGCATCAAGCGCAGACCCCTTGGTAGCAATAATTTCCCAGGCCGCTTTATTAGCCTTCACATTTTGCGCCCAAGTACTCATAACAAGGGCTTTGCGTTTTTGCTTACCGGGCAAAGCCATCGTAGGCACACTTGGCAACACTACAGCTCCTGTAGCTAAGGCGGTATGGCGTAAAAAATCCCTTCTTTTCATAATAATTTGGCAATCGTTATGGCTAATTACAATGTAGGAGCAGCGTCCTTGCTTGTTTGCGTTAAAAATCTAAAAATATCTTCTAAACTTTTGTCCGGATAGGCTGCTTGCAAATCAGGAAGCATTTGATCGGTCACTAATCGTCCGCGATTAATAATAATTACCCGGTCGCACATGGCCTCTACCTCCTGCATGATATGGGTTGATAACACAACCGTTTTTTTTGCTCCGAACCGACGAATCAAATCGCGTATATCCACAATTTGATTGGGGTCGAGACCAGACGTAGGTTCATCTAATATCAATACATCCGGATTATGAATAATGGCTTGCGCCAAACCTACACGCTGTTTGTACCCTTTCGATAAAGTACCTATGGGTTTCCTCGCTTCCAAGGTCAAACCGGTTTGTTCAATAATAGCTTCAATGCGTTTTTTACCCTGTTCCCCCAATTGATGAACACCAGCCAGAAATTCTAAATATTCGCGCACATACATATCGTAGTACAACGGATTCGATTCGGGCAAATACCCTATACGTCTCCGAACCGACAAACTAACACCATCAACGGGCTCACCGCATACATGCACTTGGCCTTCGTTGGGTGTTACATAGCCGGTTATCATTTTCATGGTGGTTGACTTCCCGGCTCCATTCGGACCTAAGAAACCAACTACTTGACCCGATGGAATGGAGAACGTCATATCGCGAACAGCCCACTGTTCACCATATTGTTTCGATAATCCTTTGACTTCTAACGACATAGAATTGCTTGTTTCGCAAATTTCGTTAAAAATAGGCGTTTACTTCGATTTATTTTTCTATTCCATCCCCAGCAATTTTATCTACCTAATGTTAGCAACTATTTATTTGAATTTATTCACCTAGGTGCTTGGCGCGCATTACTTTCGAACAGATTTTTGTATAAATCGTGTATGAATAACACCCGAGAAATAAATGCTTT
>JBIKQE010000194.1:0-4596 GCA_044349815.1 Chitinophagaceae bacterium
AACGATCGTTAAAGTGTTCAAAGCCATGAATGCAGAAATTCATTTCAATGTTTATTTAGAAAACGATAAGGTTACATTACCATAAAATGAGAGCGGGGTGCTTCGCGGAGCGGGGTTTGTAGGGGCGAATTGCATTCGCCAACATGAAGGGAGCGGGAAACGGAGTGGGAGCGTGGGGTTGAGCGTGAGGGATAGTAGCGGAAAGCCCTGCCTCAAGCAGGCTTGGAGCGAATAGCCCGACCCGAGGGAATTGAGAGCGGGAAACAGAGTGGGAGCGAGGGGAACCCCCGAGGGGCACGCCCAAAACAGTAAACAGGTTCGGGAAGCAGTGAACAGGGGCTTATCATTTTTATTCGTATAACGCGTTGTGTTTGCGTGTTTGGGTTTAATTTGCACGAAATTTGAACTGTATGTCGCAATCGTCTACCATCCAATTGCAAGTAGGACTGGATGAAAATAAAGTGCCTGAAACCATTCATTGGCAAGCCGCTGAGGGTGGGGTTTTTAAGCCTACTGAAGCCAAAGCGTTTATGTTGAGCATTTGGGATTTGAATGAAAGTGCTGCTTTGCGCATTGATTTGTGGACCAAGAAAATGATGGTGGATGAGATGAACGATTTCTTTTTTCAAACGTTCATGACGATGGCGGATACTTACCAACGTGCTACGAATCAAGCGGAATTGGCCGATGAGATTCGTACGTTTTCGAAATCGTTCAAAACGAAGATGGAAGAAAACATGAAAAAAAATCAACTTTAAAATTATACCTTATGGCATTAGAACAAGATGTAATGGCGCAATTAAAAACCGCCATGTTGACTAAAAACGAAGCCGCGTTGCGTGCGTTACGCGCCATCAAATCGGCTATTTTATTGGCGAAAACGGCCGATGGCAAAAAAGATGATTTGACCTCCGACGATGAAATGAAGTTGTTGCAAAAGTTAGCCAAGCAACGGAAGGATTCGTTGGAGATGTTCGAAGCACAAGCGCGTGAAGACCTCGCGGTGAAAGAGCGCGAAGAGCTTGCCATCATTGAAACGTTTTTGCCCAAAGCCTTAACGCCCGACGAATTGAAAGTGGCCTTGCAACAGATTATTGCCGAGGTAGGTGCTGCCGGTTTAGGCGATTTAGGCAAGGTGATGGGTGTGGCCTCGAAAACGTTGGCCGGGAAAGCCGATGGCAAAGCCATTTCGGCCATGGTGAAAGAATTATTAGCTTAAACTATATTTTATGATACTCGATATTGTGTTCGGGATAGGCCTACTGATTGCCTTTATACGTGGATGGCAGAAAGGAGTTTTGTGGACTGTATTGCAAGTGTTGGCTGTCTTTATTGCTTTGCCGTTAAGCTTAAAACTGACCAATTCGGTGAGTGATTTTTTTATCAATAACTTGGGCGTGGAGAGCCGGTTTACATTTTTATTGACCTTCATTGCCTTGTTTATTTTATGCATGTTGTTGTTTCGGATGGTGGTGAAATTGGTGGAAGGGAGTTTAGACGCTTTGATGATGGGCTGGGCGAATCGCTTGGCCGGGGCTGTATTGTATGGGTTCATGCTTACCTTGTTTTTTAGTACCTTGATTTGGATTGGCAATCAAAGTAGTATTGTAAAAGCGGAGACGGCAAGCACTTCGAAAACATATCCGTTTATAGAGCCTTTGGCGCCGGCGGTGATTGCTTGGGGCTCGGAACATGCGCCGGTATTGGGGAATATTTATAAGGAAACACAGTCGTTTTTACAACAAATCAACGAGGGGATTGAAAAGATTCCTGTTTCGTGATTTTTGGTTGTTCGAAATAAAAAAAAGTTGTACTATTGCAACCGCAAGCCCAGATGGCGGAATTGGTAGACGCGCTAGACTCAAAATCTGGTTATCGCAAGGTAGTGCAGGTTCGATTCCTGTTCTGGGCACAAAACAGCAAACAGCGAACAGTGTTTGCTGTTTTTCTGTTTACAGGCACTGCTTCTGAAACTGATTTTATTAAACCTGCTTTTTATGTTGATTTTTGAAAACTTACTTGTTTACAAGAATGCCTTTGCTGTGAATCAATCCGTTTATCGTTTTTTAAAGCAAAATATAAGCATTGCACGATATGTAAGGGATCAGTTGGGAAGAGCGAGTTTGAGCGTACAACTCAACATAGCTGAGGGTTCCGGTCGTTTTGCAAATAAAGATCGACGTAATTTTTTTATCATGGCGCGGAGTTCTGCCCTTGAATGCGCATCGATTATTCAATTTTTAGCGGCAGAGGAAGAACTTTCAAAGGAATTTGAAAATGAATTGTTGACTCAATATGAAGCAATTTCAAAAATGTTGTATGCCATGATTCGTAATCTTGAGAAAAAAATGGGGATTAGATTTCAGGAACTTTCTAATTTTTTGTCCTTCTATTGTCCTTTTTGTTTTTTTTTTTAAAAATATTTCCTTTTAAAATCAATCGTTTTAAGTAGTTTTTTAGGTTTATTTTTTATTCCCCCCAAAAAAACATTTGGAAATTAAATTTTCTCGACAATACCTTTGCAAACAATCATCACGATTCAGTACAACTGAAACCAACCGAGTGGAACACCACGGTGGTAAAAAGATGAGGGCCTTAAGGCTTAAAATGTTCCTCAAACATTTCATTCAATAAGGCTTCTCTGAATTGTGATGGTTTAAACGACAATGTTCATTTAAACCCAACATAGTATGTCTTATTTTTTTACGTCTGAATCCGTTTCAGAAGGTCACCCCGATAAAGTGGCCGATCAAATTTCCGATGCCATTCTCGATGCCTACTTGGCGCTCGACCCGAATGCAAAAGTGGCTATCGAATGCCTCATCACCAGTCAACACCTTACCATTGCCGGTGAGGTAAGCAGCACCGTAACCGATGCCGTGGATGTGGTGCAGATTGCTCAACAAACCCTCGATCGTATTGGTTACCATTCGCTCGACACAGGCTTCGATTGGCGCACCGCCACCATTCAAAACCTGGTGCACGAGCAAAGTCGCGAAATCAATGCGAGCGTGGTTGATGGCGGTGCGGGCGATCAAGGTTTGATGTTTGGTTATGCCTGTAAGGAAACCGAACACCTGATGCCTTTACCGCTTACCCTGTCGCATCAATTGGTTCGTACCCTGGCTCAATGGCGCCACGAAGGTAAAGTGAATTGGCTTCGCCCCGATGCTAAATCGCAAGTGACGGTTGAGTATGTGAAAGGTGTTCCTAAACGTGTAGAACGCGTGGTTGTTTCTACCCAACATCACCCCGATATCAGTCAGGAAGAAATTCGTGAGTACCTAAGCTCCGAATTAATTCTGCCCTTGGTGCAACACTATTTTCCGGGTAATGTGCCTGATATCCTCATCAACCCTTCGGGTAGTTTTGTGGTGGGCGGTCCGCATGGCGATACCGGACTCACCGGGCGCAAAATTATTGTGGATACCTATGGCGGTTCTTGCTCGCATGGCGGTGGTGCCTTCAGCGGCAAAGATCCTAGCAAGGTAGATCGTTCTGCCGCGTATGCCGCGCGCTATGTAGCGAAACATGTTGTGGCGGCCGGTTTAGCCGATCGATGCACCGTTCAAATTTCTTATGCCATCGGTAAAGAAGAACCAACCTCGTTGATGATCGATTTACACGGTACCGGAAAAATAAAAGAAGATCATTTGTTGCACCGCATCGGTCATTACTTCGATTTGCGTCCGAACGGCATCATCAACACCCTCCAACTGAAACGTCCTGTTTATGGACCTACCGCAGCGTATGGCCATTTCGGTAACGATACGTATCCGTGGGAAGTAATCAACCCCGAGTTGGTTAACAATTTGATTTATCCTCATGATTTACTCCATACCATGTAATTAATTTAATTCTCACAGCATCACGAAGCGTATTAAAGCGCGCCAACCTGTCGATGGCCGATAAGGTGGAAAAAACGATGTGTCTGTCTACCACAGAAATCAAAGGCCTTAGCTATGTTTTCGTGGTGCTGTGTTTAAAAAAAACGCTTTACTATGAAAACAACTTTTTTACGCCAAATTGGTGTGTACGGGTTCAACGACATCGAGCCTTTGATTTTAGCTTCCTTGGTTTCGGAAGATCCCATTTTATTAATTGGTTTATCGGGCACGGGTAAAACTTATTTATTGAACAGTATCAGCGAGGCCCTGGGCTTGAACCACAAGCATTACAATGCAAGCTTATTATCGTTCGACGATTTAATTGGCTTTCCTTTTCCAAGCACCGACCAACGTTCGATTGAATTCTTGCCAACACCCGCCACCATCTGGGATGCAGAGTCGGTGTTGATTGATGAACTAAGTCGCTGTAAACCCGAAATCCAAAACAAATTTTTCTCCATCGTACACGAACGTAAAATTCAAGGCATTGCCCTCCATTCGTTACGATACCGCTGGGCCGCTATGAATCCATTGCAGTCGTTGGAGTCTGATATGGAAAATTACGCTGGTAGCCAAGCCCTCGACCCCGCACTGGCCGATCGTTTTGCATTCATTTTAGATGTTCCCGATTGGTTGGCATTAAACGAAGCCGATCAAGAAGCCGTGGTTTGGCCGGCCGGCGAAGGCGCCCTCTCGGATGATGCCGGTA
>JBIKQE010000195.1:0-4553 GCA_044349815.1 Chitinophagaceae bacterium
TAAAAACAAACGACTTCCCGAACGAAACAGAACAGTATTAGTTGTTGCGCGAAGGAACCGCCATCACGATATCGTAAAATTGACGTCCTTCGGTACTCAGTCGTTCGATATCAAATTCAATGGAGGGGAGAATATCAATCAAGGCATTGATACGGCCTTCCAAGGTGAGGAACTTATTAACGATGGCCATCTTCTTATCTTGAATAATGCAGTAACCACTTTGGAAATTGCCTTTTTCAAAACGAATTCGAAACCCAATTTCTTCGTAAAGCTCTTCAAATTTCTTCAGGATGGCGGGTGTATACTTGATACTCATATCTTTGCGCTATTCAAACTTTATTGGTTAAAATACTTATGACAAACGTAACGAACAAACGGCTGATTCTCCTTATTCTGGGGTTCTTTTTATACACACCGTGTGTGTATTCTCAATTTAAAAACGACGATGACCGCACCTTTCACGGCGGTTTAAGCTTGGGTACGAACTTTGCGCAAGTGGATGGCGACAATTTTGCGGGGTATCATAAGGTGGGAATTCAAGCAGGCGGACTCCTCTGGATTAAGTTAGCCGACCGCGCTACCTTTAGCATGGAAATGCTGTACTCGCAAAAAGGTTCGCGTGCAGCGGTTACACAACTGCCCAAACTAGGTAACGACCTCAGCACTATTATTACCGATTACCGCATACAACTCAATTACCTCGAAATTCCTTTGGCCATCAATTACTTCGATAAAAAAGCGAACCATATTGGGGTGGGGATTTCGTATAACCAATTGGTTAAAAGCAAGGAAACCTATCGCGACCAATTTTATAATCGCTTCGAACAAGATGCCACCTTGTATCCGTTCCGTAAATACGACGTAAACCTACAACTCAATGCCGGTGCACATATTAAAGGTGGTTTCTTTTTCTCTGTACGCTATGCCTATTCTGTTTTATCGATTCGAAATGCCTATAATTACATCACCGGTCGCCCACAGCAATTCAATAATTTGTGGACTACCCGATTGATGTATATGTTCTAGGCCCGAGGCTTGTATCTTTGCCCTCCATGTTGACGATTAGCTTTACGCATACCGAAGAAACCATATTCGAACGCATTGCCCTTGAGGCCGATGCGTTGGGCGTATCGTGCTATGTGATTGGTGGCTTTGTTCGCGATAAAATATTGAACCGCCCCACCAACGATGTGGATATTGTTTGCGTAGGCGATGGCATTCAACTAGCCGAAAACGTGGCCAGTCAATTTCCCGATGCCACTAAAGTAAGTGTATTTAAACATTTTGGCACGGCCCATTTTCGGTATAAAAACATCGATATTGAATTTGTGGGGGCCCGCAAAGAATCGTATCGCGAAAACAGTCGCAATCCGGCGGTATCTCCGGGTAGTTTGCAAGACGACCAGCGAAGGCGCGATTTAACCATCAACGCCTTGGCCATTAGTTTGTGTGCCCATAACTACGGCGAACTGCTAGACCCCTTCAATGGGTTAGGCGATCTGGAAAAGAAAATCTTGCGAACGCCATTGCCGCCCGGACAAACATTCATCGACGATCCGCTGCGCATGCTTCGTACCATTCGCTTTGCTGCCCAATTAGGGTTCAGTATTGAAGCGAGTACCTACGAAGCCTTGAAATCGAACGCCGAACGCATCAGTATTATTACCATTGAACGCATTCACGACGAATTGCAAAAAATGATAATGGCCCCCAAGCCGTCAATAGCATTTGCCCATATGCACGAAACGGGTTTACTCCCCTATTTCTTTCCGAGTTTAACAGACCTTGCCGGGGCCGAATACATCGACGGCAAAGGCCATAAAGATAATTTTTATCATACCCTACAAGTACTCGATTATTTGGCCGAGAAAAGCAACAATCGTTGGCTTCGCTGGGCAGCCTTGTTGCACGATATTGGCAAACCCGCTACCAAACGCTTTGAACAAGGAACAGGCTGGACCTTCCACGGACACGAATGGGTGGGCGCACAAATGATTCCGTCTATTTTCAAATCGTTGCGACTGCCCCTGAACGAACCCATGAAGTACGTGCAGAAATTAGTGATGCTTCATTTACGCCCCATCAGTTTAACCAAGGAGAATATTACCGACAGTGCTGTACGTCGCTTGCTGTTCGATGCCGGCGAAGCTATCGACGATTTAATGTTGCTTTGTCAATCCGATATCACCTCGAAGAATGCAGCCAAAGTAAAGCGCTTCCGCGAAAACCTCTTGTTTGTGGAGGAACGTATGCGTGATGTAGAGTCGAAAGATCATTTACGCAATTGGCAGCCCCCCATCAGCGGCGAAATTATAATGAAGACATTCGGCTTAAAGCCATGCCCGGAAGTAGGAACAATTAAAGTGGCGGTTCGCGAAGCAATTCTAGATGGACAAATACCCAATCAATACGAGGAAGCCTTTGCATTTATGCTCGAAAAAGGGAAGGAACTCCATTTGACGCCTGTGTTGTAAATTCGCAGCATGTCCTTATTACGTTTAAAAGCATATTGGGAAGACGACGATGCTACGTTTCGTGTTCTCGAAATATTATCGGAACAAACTTATTATGCCCTTCACGAAGGCTTAAAGACGGTTTTTCAATTGCCTAGCGATATGGAAGCCTCTATTTTTATTTGCGATAGTCGTGGTTTAAAAAAACGTGAAGTGAATTCGACAGTTGAAAAAAACTTGCGCGATGCCCCGGCCTTGAGTATGAAAAAAACGCCGATTGCCGCCTTAATCAACGATCCGCATCAATTATTTCGGTACGAATGCGACCATCCTAAACGTTGGGTGTTTATGATTGAATTGGTGATGATGCTCCCCGACCCTGTGTTGCAAAAGCAATACCCCTTTCTTGTTTTATCGGAAGGTATGTCGCCTAGCCAATTTGGTATTTTACCCGGCGATGAAAGCAAAGAAAAGATTGTAGACATCCTCGAGATGTTTGATATTGGTGCCGACGACGACGACGATGCCTTGGGCGAAGAAGACGACGAATTAAGCGAAGGCGATGAAGAAGGCGATACCCTTAACGATGATTTAGTGTAAGCACGCAAAATGAAAACCTTGCTTGTATTGGGCGGTCCCACCGCTTCGGGGAAAACAGGCATCGCCCTTCAATTGGCCGAAGCGTTGCAAACAGCGATTCTCTCGGCTGATAGTCGGCAATGCTACCGCGAAATGCGTATTGGTACCGCCGTACCAACACCCAGCGAGTTGGCTAGGGCTAAGCACTATTTTATACAAACCCATTCCATACACGATACCGTGAATGCAGGCACCTTTGAAGCGTATGCACTGAATAGCCTAGAACAAGCCTTTCAACATCGCGATATTGTAATTTGTGTGGGCGGAACGGGATTATACATCAATGCTTTATTGCATGGCATCGACCCAATGCCCCATACCCCCGAGGCTATCAATACGGCGGCGCAACACGACTTCGAACAACACGGACTTGCTTGGTTACAAACCCAAGTGGCCGAAGTAGACCCAGTATTGTATGCCAATATCGACCAACAAAATACTGCCCGATTAATTCGTGCCTTGGCTTTTTATCGGGCCCATCACCAACCGCTTTCAAGCTTTCAAAAAAACGAAAAAAAATCGCGTCCGTTTCGAGTTTTGTTTTTTTGTTTGGAGCCAAAAAAAGAAATTTTACACCAACGCATACATCAACGAGTTGATGCCATGATGCAAGAAGGTTTGTGGGAAGAAGCGAAAGCACTTTATCCGTTGCGTGCGCTAAAAGCCTTGCAAACTGTAGGTTACAGCGAATTGTTCAACGTAATGGATGGAACCCTTGCACTCTCCGACGCTGTGGAACAAATCAAAACGCACACGCGTCAATATGCTAAGCGACAAACCACTTGGTTCAAGCACCAAACCGATGCGCAGTTTGTGTTACCCGAAGAGGCATATGAAAAAATCATGAAGGCGGTAGGCATTATAGTGTAACGCCGATACCATGACTTCTGCCAAAATGAAAGCGAGATTGTTGCTGAGAAGTGGATCGGGGGGAATGAAAATGAAACTAAACTGATGAGGTTGGTTCCGGACGATGAATCCGCCTTTGGCGGGTAGCCCCGATTGTAGTGGAAAGCCGGCCCTGAGGCACGAAGGGGCGCTTGGAACGAAAAGCGGGACGAACGCTGAAGAAAGCGATGCTGATGCGCTTCAAAAAAAAAACGATGTCGTAATGACATCGTTTTTTGTATTTCAATTAATACGCTTAGTACTTATTCAATTTAGCATGTTGTGTTCTTGTACCATCGGTGATGCGCAAGAAGTAAACACCACTAGCTAGATCGCTGATGTTGAGCTGAATACTTGTTGCACCGGTATACAAATTGGTTTGGAAACGACGAATTTCCTGTCCGGCGGCATTCATAACACTGTAGCTCACCTTCTTCTGCGAATCCGCATAAAACTCCAAGGTGAAATGACCATCCGATGGATTTGGATAAATCAAGGCATGATCGCCATTCAAATCGTTCAATCCTAATGGCCATGCATTCTTGGTTTGAACATTTACATTATCTAAATACA
>JBIKQE010000196.1:0-4535 GCA_044349815.1 Chitinophagaceae bacterium
TTCGCTTTGGCAAAGCCCACATTCTCGGTATTGGCCATCATCACCGCTTGCGGAAATCGTTCCCGCACCATGGCCACGCTGCCATCCGTCGAGGCATTATCTACCACAAACACCTCTGCTTCCAGTCCCTCGCATGCGCGAAAAACCGACAGTAAACAATGTTCAAGAAAATACTTCACATTGTAGTTAACAACAATGATACTCAACTGCATGGAGACGGAAAAAGATATATCTTTGATTGGTTCAAAAATAGCGGAAATCGAGCAATATCTATGAATGATTCATTAAAAAACACGTTGTTGAGGGCGTTGCATGCAGGGGCGGATGTGTTACGACACTTTTTTGAAGGCACCTTTTCAGTAGAAAGCAAAGACACCCTAAATAATTTAGTCACCGAGGCCGATAAAAAATCGGAAGACGCTATTATTGCCGTCATCAAAGCCGACTTTCCCGACCATTTTATTTTAAGCGAAGAAGTAGGCGAACTCAGCACCGCCTCCAACTATAAATGGGTTATCGACCCTATAGACGGTACCGTGAACTTCGCCCACGGCATACCCATTTGTTGCATCAGTATTGGTTTGGAAAAAGATGGCATCATGCTCATGGGCGCCGTCTTCAATCCCTTCATGAACGAATTGTTTTTTGCCGAAAAAGGCAAGGGCGCCTTTCTCAACAACCGCCCCATCCGCGTGTCCGATAACAACAATATAGAAAGTGCGTGCCTCGTAACCGGCTTCCCGTACAAGTGGATCGAAATGGACATCGACCCGATTCCCGTGTTCGAACGCTTCATTCGCAAAGGCTTACCCGTACGGCGTTTGGGCTCCGCTGCCATCGATTTATGTTGGGTGGCCGCCGGTCGCTTCGACGGCTTTTGGGAGTACAATTTAAATCCGTGGGACGTGGCCGCGGGATACCTCATTGTGCAAGAAGCGGGCGGTCGCATCTCCAATTTCAGCGGTCACGCTTTCGACATTTACGACAAGCAAACCCTCGCCACCAACGGACACATCCACGAGGACATGCTCAGTTTAATTAATACAACACAAGCTTAATTTTTTTTGGGGCTGTCGGCTTTTTCTCTTTCCTCAGCCAATATCCGTCCCTTCTGGGCTCCGCTCCGCTTCGGTGCCGAATCGTTCCTCTCGGCACTAAACCCTACAGGCACGGCAGCCACTGGGCGCAGTAACATCTCCCCTCTGCGAAAAAAACCTCCTTTCCTCTGTGATAAAAAGCGAATGTAATTCGCCCCTCTTCCCGCTCTCGTTTAACGGGCGGCCACAAGGGCGCGCCCCTACAGAGCCGTTCCCCGACACTGTTTCTGCCCCTGATTTTCCCCTCTGTGAAAAAAACCTCCTTTCCTCTGTGATAAAAAGCGAATGTAATTCGGCCCTCTCCCCGCTCTCGTTTAACGGGCGGCCACAAGGGCGCGCCCCTACAGAGCCGTTCCCGACACTGTTTCTGCCCCTGATTTCACAGCGCCTCTATTTCCTCAACTGCTCCGCTTTCTTTATCCTCGCTGCCGCCGCTAAATTTTTGTAATAATCCGCTAAGGCCATATTCCCTTTATTCCTCCATGTTATATCTAAAAACTGAATGGACGTTAAATCCAACGAATCCTTCGCTAATGCTTTTTCAAACCAAAATATCGCACTGTCGGGCTTGCCTACCGTACCGTAAATACACCCAATATTATTCATGAAATCGCTTTCCATGGTATCGCGGGTATGCGCCCTGAAAAAGTATGGTTGCGACACCATCAACTGATTATACCCTTCGGCAATCCGTTCGCCACCCAAGCCAATTTTATACATACCTCGGTTGTAATACACCGTACCTAAATTATTAATGAAAATGCCATTGGTGGAATCTTCGGCATACGCCTTGGCATAATATTTATAGGCACTGTCTAAGTAAGCATAATACGCCACCGAGTCGCCACTCGTTTTAATACCTTCCGAAAAATTAAAGTAGGCTTTCCCTAACTGATTATACCCATCCGAAGGTAAGGCCGGATACAAACTCATAGAACGATTGAAGTACTCAATAGACCGCGCACTTTCCTTCGCGGCCGAATCGGCAATTTGCTGTGGCGTATACCCCAATTGCGTCAACTCGTCGGTCAACACTTCCTTGCGCTCCGTACCCGATAAGTGATTCCCCATGTAAAACAACAAGTGCGTGGCATTCGGGAAATTCTCGATATCGCCCGAGAATAATTTGTAATCGCTCTTCCAATCGGCATTGCGCGACCAGGTGCGCACGCTATATAACGAAGCCACCAAAAACAATACCCCAAATAATAAAGGCGCTTGCTTTACACTGCCCATAAACGAAGCATCCTCGTTTTGATTTTTACGAATCAACCGATCGAGAAAATACACTAACGCCAAACTAATACCTGCCGAGGGCACAAAGAATAAACGTTCCCCAAACGACGTACCAATCAACATAAACACGTTCGAGGTAATCGACATCGTAATGAAGAACCATAATATGCCAAAGCCTACCGGACTCTTTTCCTTCCATTTCCAAAGGGCATAACCAAACATGATCAGGAACATCAAAAACGAAAAAATAAACCCGGGATCGTTAAAGCCCACCGGCTCTAAGGTAGAGAACGAATAATCGCAACTCAAATAACGCGGATAAATGAATTGACGGATATAATACCCCAAGGTGCTCACCGACGATGCAAAGGCCGAAGAGCCCTTGTACTTGGCTTGTAAATCCAACGGCAATACCGCTTGCTCTTTGGGGTCGCAGAGTACAATATAGTTATCGAGCGGACTCGTTTTATTGGGTGGGGGGTAACCCGACAACGACTGGTGACGGGCAAACAAAAACAACAAGGCCACCACCAACATCGCGCCCGAAAAAATAGCATTTTTCTTCATGTCGAGCTTGGTGAAGAAATAAACAAAAAGCGGGAATATAGCCACCGCTACCACCGTAGATTCTTTCGAAAAACAACCCATCGCAAACGATAAAATGCCCAATACCATCCACTTCGCCGACGCATTTGACGCATACAATTGAATACAACGCAAGGCCAAAACAATGCCCAATAAACTCAATATTTCATCGGCACTTTTTACGTTGGCCACCACTTCGGAGTGAATCGGATGAACGGCAAATAATAAGGTAGCCAAGAAAGGCACCACCCATCGTTTGCCCAAGGCATGATACAATACCCAGAAAAACGTAATAACAGTTAAGGCAAACAACAACACATTTACTTTATGAAAATGATGCGCCGCCGTGAACGAATCGGTATTGGCATCGAATACATTCCATTGAATATTAAAAAGCAATTTAGTGAACGGGCGATACAAGGAATTCTCCAAATCGGAAAAATCGCCTTTACGCAAGGGCGTACTGAAAATAGTTTTAGTGTTCTCCCAACTGATGGGCGCTTTGGTAATTTTATTGTTCTTGATAATACCATGGTCATCTAATACAAAGCGATGATTGAAGGTATTGCTGAATAAAAAAATACTTACCAACGCCAATACCACGGTTAACAACCACGGCAAACGCGTAGAGGTTACGGCTGGCGTTGTTACGGCTTCAACCGAAGGTGCCGTAGTAACTTTAGGTGTTGGTGCTTGCTTGTTCGTTTGTGCCGCCGATGGTTTTTGTTTCTTACCCATAAAAGTCCGTTTTTTGAACGCCAACAAATATAGTTTACGAAACGCGAAACGCCGATACCTTCAAGGTATCAACATGCTACGAAAAAACCATTAACACTCCGGTAAACTCAACGGCACATGAATCGCCAAACCGCCATCGCTGGTTTCTTTGTATTTATTATTCATATCGAGGGCCGTTTGCCACATGGTATTCACCACTTTATCTAAACTTACTTTCGCGTCGTACGGATTGCTTTGCAAGGCCAATTGTGCCGCCGTAATAGCCTTGATAGCGCCCATGCTGTTTCGCTCAATACACGGAATTTGTACCAAGCCACCCACCGGGTCGCAGGTCATACCCAAATGATGTTCCATCGCAATTTCGGCCGCTTGCAAGGCTTGGTTCGGGGTGCCGCCTAAACACGCACACAAGGCCGCCGCCGCCATGGCACTGCTCACGCCAATTTCAGCCTGACAACCACCCATGGCCGCCGAAATCGTAGCGCCTTTTTTAAATACACAGCCAATTTCAGATGCGGTTAATAAGAACCGAACAATTTGCTCGTCCGAATTGCCATCGCAAAACGTAATATAATACATCAACACGGCAGGTATTACACCCGCGGCCCCATTGGTGGGTGCTGTTACTACCCTACTAAATGAGGCATTCTCTTCGTTCACCGCCAATGCAAAACACGATACCCAATCGAGTATATAACTAAACTGTTCGCCACCGCTCCGAATAGCCGTTAACCATGCATCAAAATCGTTTGCCACATCGTTCGCGCCCAATAATTTTTTATTGATTTTCGCCGCGCGGCGCACCACTTGCAAGCCGCCCGGTAAAATACCATCAATATGGCAACCCCTATAAATACAATCGCGCATCACCCTCCAAAT
>JBIKQE010000197.1:0-4524 GCA_044349815.1 Chitinophagaceae bacterium
TTTGCAATCAGAAGTATAATCGTGTTTAATCAATTATTTTTATTTCTGTCGTTTATGTCCTTTCTTTCCTTTTAACCAATACCCCCGCGTGAAGGATTGAGCCGGCAGCCCCGAGGGAAAATGAGAGCGGGAAACGGAGTGGGAGCGAGGAGAACTCCCGAGGGCTATAGGCGAAAGCCTGACCGCCGGTGGCCGGAGTGAGAACGAATGAGTGAGAGAAAACCCGGCGGGCACGCCAAAAGCAGAAACAGGGAATAGTAGCAGGGAACAGTTAATAGTTCTTGCCTTTTTCTTGTAACAATGAAAAGGCTTCTTCCCAGGTGGGGATCGTTTCGGTTTCGTAGCCGTAGGTGCGGCCGGTGGCAATTTTATGAAAGGCTTTCATGGCCTTGAGGTGGGCGCCGCTTCGCATGAAGGCCAACATGTTGTCTCTACTCTCCCAAGCGGTTATTGTACATTGATACCCCTTGTATTTTTTTACGGCATAATGCAAGTTGCCCGGCGCGGTTTGTACTTGTTGGAAGGACGGTATGGCGTGCCGCCAAAATTGCAAGGTGCGCCAAATGTTTTTTGGTTTCAAGCCGGTGAGGGAAATGTACATGAAACAAAAATAGGAATTAAAAAATAAGAGGAGCTATGTCCTCTTATTTGTTGCCTAGTAGAAGGGGGCGTTTACAGTTTGAAAAATTGTTTATTCATCCAATAAATAAAACGGTAGCCTAAGCATTTGTTTAAGAAATTATACATTTTAGCATCGTTGCCGGCCATGTAGCGAAGTTGTTTGCTGCCATCGGTGGCGGCGTTGAAAATCACCTTGGGAACAATATCCACCGAGGAGGCGTTTTTAATCATTTTCGGGAAGGCGCTCATGATTTTGTTCACGATGTTGTTGTAGGCACTGAGGTTTTCGTTGTGATTAAAATCGAAGGAACGTCCGGCAAAATCGGTGGCAATGGCGCCCGGTTCTACGATTTTTACTTTGCCACCAAATTGTTCAACTTCGTACCGCAACGATTCCGAAATACCTTCTACGGCAAATTTGGTGCCATGATACAGAGAGCCTAAGGGGAAGGTCATTTTGCCTCCCATCGACGACACGTTGATGATGATGCCCGATTGGTTTTCTCTAAAATGGGGCAGTAGCGCACGAGTTACATCGAGCAGACCTATTACATTGGTATTGAATTGGCGTTCAATTTTTTCGCGTGGGAACGATTCTAACGGGCCATAGGCGCCATACCCGGCATTGTTTAAGAGTACATCGATGTGGCCAAAACGTTGAATACTTTTTTTTACGGCGGTTTCAATGGAGTCCAGATCGGTGACGTCGAGTTGGGTTACCCAAACATCCTTGAGTTGATTAAGTTCGGTTTCCTTTTCGGGGGTTCTCATAGTGGCTACCACTTGCCATCCTTTCGAATGAAAATAGCGGGCGGTTTCTTTACCAATACCACTGCTGGCACCGGTAATAAATATTGTTTTTTTCATAGTTTGTATTTTTATGAGGGCAAACATACCGGCTTGTGGTATAACCAACAACAGTAGAGTATAGTCTATACTTGGTATTTATTTTTCAACATTGTATCTTTGTGGTATGTTAATAAATGAATTATCGAAGAAATCGGGAGTGTCGGTGCACACGATTCGGTTTTACGAAAAGGCGGGTTTAATTGAAGGGAAGCGCGATGCATCGGTAACGTCGAATAATTACTTTCATTACGATGAGTCGGCCCTGGAAAAATTAGAATTTATTCAAGATGCCAAATCGGTGGGGTTTACCATTAAGGAGATGGGGGAGATCATTGATGCATGGTATGGCAAGAAGTACAGTAAAAAGGAAAAAATGGCCATATTAGATTTGAAATTGGAATCGCTCGAGCAGAAGTTGAAGGAAATAAAAGCTATGAAAAAGCAGATAGCACAATTTAAAGAGGATGTGTTGCATAATCGGTGCTAACAACAAAACTAAAAAAGGGTCATACAATGAAGTATGACCCTTTTACGCTCTCCCTGCTGGACTTGAACCAGCGACCCTCTGATTAACAGTCAGATGCTCTAACCAACTGAGCTAAGGAAGAATGGAGCGCAAAAATAAGGAAAAATTTATTTAAACGTCATTAATCTTAAAAAAAATTTTAGGAAAAAAATGCTACCCTAGCCAAAGCGCGTCATGTACCTTTATTCGCACTATTTGTATTATTGTTTATGGCATACCCGTACCAAATCACTTCGATGGCGGAATACCGCGACGCTTACCGCAAAAGCATTGAAAATCCCGACGCCTTTTGGGGCGATATTGCTTCGCATTTTCGGTGGATCAAACACCCGGATGTTATTTCGGAATGGAATTTTATTGAACCGAATATTCAATGGTTTAAAGGGGGGAAGTTGAATATTACCGAAAACTGTCTCGACCGTTGGGCGGAACTGCAACCTCATACCACAGCTTTATTGTGGGAAAGCAACGATCCGGAGGAGCATCATCGGGCCATTTCGTACAAGGAACTTTTGTTTAAAGTGAATCAATTTGCGCATGTATTGCGCAATAACGGCGCTAAAAAAGGCGACCGCATTTGTATTTACATGCCTATGGTGCCCGAACTCGCCATTGCGGTATTGGCTTGCGCTCGTTTGGGGGCTATCCATTCTGTGGTGTTTGGGGGCTTTTCGGCACAAAGTATTGCCGACCGCATCAACGATGCGCAATGTAATATAGTAATTACTGCCGATGGGGCGTTTCGAGGGAATAAAGATATTCCTCTAAAAGCGGTGATGGACGAAGCTATTGTGCAATGTGCTTCCGTGCAAAAAGTAATTGTGCTTACTCGTTCTCGCACACCGGTGAGTATGCTCAAAGGCAAGGAAGTATGGTGGGAAGATGAAATTAAAAAAGTAGAAACAGCGGGTAATCCGTACTTCGAACCTGAACCGATGGATGCCGAAGATCCCTTGTTTATATTGTATACCTCGGGCAGTACCGGTAAACCCAAAGGGGTGGTGCATACCTGTGGTGGCTATATGGTGTATACCAATTACACGTTTGTGAACGTGTTTCAGTACCAACCCGGCGATGTCTTCTTTTGTACGGCCGATGTGGGCTGGATAACCGGACACAGTTATATTGTATATGGTCCGCTCAGTGCCGGTGCCACCTCCTTGATGTTTGAAGGGATTCCTACTTGGCCCGATGCCGGTCGATTTTGGGATATTGTAGATAAATTCAAGGTGAATATTTTATACACGGCGCCCACCGCTATTCGTAGTTTAATGGGCTTTGGTTTGGAGCCATTGCAACATAAAAATTTAAGTTCCTTGAAAGTGTTGGGTAGTGTGGGGGAACCCATCAACGAAGAAGCATGGCATTGGTACCACGAACATATTGGGGGTAAACGATGTCCCATTGTAGATACGTGGTGGCAAACCGAAACCGGCGGTATTATGATTTCGAATTTAGCGGGTATTACCCCGCATAAACCAGCCCATGCCACCTTGCCTTTGCCGGGTGTTCAACCCATGTTGGTAGATGAACATGGTGCCCCTGTTCCCGGTGGCGATGCTACCCTCGATGAGCTCCCCGAAACCACGGTGCAAGGTAATTTGTGTATTAAGCATCCGTGGCCAAGTATTTTACGGACCACGTGGGGCGATCATGAACGCTGCAGAACCACGTATTTTTCGGTCTACGATAAGTTGTATTTCACCGGCGATGGTTGTTTCCGCGATAGCGAAGGCAATTACCGCATTACAGGCAGGGTAGATGATGTGTTGAATGTGAGTGGACACCGTATAGGTACTGCCGAAGTGGAGAATGCCATCAATGCGCACACGGGTGTGGTGGAAAGTGCGGTGGTGGGGTATCCGCACGATATCAAGGGACAAGGGATTTATGCCTTTGTTATTTTTACCGGCACGCTAACCGATACGGACTTGATGCGTAAGGATATTTTACAAACCGTTACTCGTTTGATTGGTGCTATTGCGAAGCCTGATAAAATTCAGTTTGTGAGTGGCTTGCCTAAAACACGTAGTGGAAAAATCATGCGTCGGATTTTGCGGAAGGTAGCAGAAGGCGATACCGAGAACTTAGGCGATACATCTACCTTGCTCGATCCGACGGTGGTGGAGGAGATTAAAGCGGGGCGGTATTAGTTTTTTTAGTTCTGTGGTTTGTTTGGTTCCGTGGTTTGTGTCTTCACAAACTACTCACGGTACCGTGGTTTGTGTCATCACAACCCACGAGTTAAGTTTTTATGATTATCATTTTCCACTTTTTTTAGAAAAAAGTGGAGCAAAAAAGTGAGGCTTCCGAAAAATAGCTAAAAATGACGTTTTTTATCGGAAATAAAAAAGCTATGCATCGGCATAACTTTTTGGGGCTTCGGTAGATAGATTGGTCGCATGAACTGTCTTTATCGGATCGGGATTGCTTTTATTTCTGTCGATAAAAAACGTCATTTTCTTTACGCTATTTTTCTAAGGCCTCGGTGCTGATTGCATTTCTTGGTACCGTGGTTTGTGTCTTCA
>JBIKQE010000027.1:0-16022 GCA_044349815.1 Chitinophagaceae bacterium
AAGCGGCATTTATTATGAGCGACGATACCATTTGCTCCGGAACGTGTATTACGCTTACCGATCAAAGTACAGGGGCGCCTACATCGTGGACGTGGACTATCAATGGGGGAACACCTTCAACGTCGGTTGCTCCAAACCCCGGAACGGTTTGCTTTAACACGGCAGGTACCTTTGTAATTCGTTTAATTGCGGCTAACAATGGCGGTGCGGATACGGCTACAAAAACGATTGTGGTTTATCAAACACCAACAGCCTCCATATCGGGCGATTCGGTATTGTGTGCCGGAGAGAATACGGTATTATCGGCTTCGCCGGTAGGCAATTATAATTATGCTTGGAGTAATAATGCCAATTCATCTTCTATTAATATTGCCCCGACTTCTAGTGGAACATATTCGGTGGTGGTATCGCAAAATGGCTGTGCCGATACGGCCTCGATTTTTGTACAAGTCGATGTATTGGGGCAGGCTATTATTACTGGCGATACCGTATTGTGTATTGGCGAGTCAACTACCCTAACGGTGAGTCCTAACGCCGCCGGTATCAGTTGGAATACCGGAAGCGGTAATGCATCGATTGCGGTAACGCCGAATGCCACTGCCACCTACTCGGTTATATTAACGCAAGGGGTTTGTACTAGTACGGCCACCGCAACGGTAGGTGTTTATCCTTATCCAATTGTTTCGCTTGTACCTACATTAACCGATTGCGATATAGAAAACGGGACACTCGCTGCACAAGTTAGTAGCGGAACACCCGCTTATTCGTACAGTTGGAACAACGGCCAATCGGGTGCTGTAGCCACAGGTTTGGGAGTAGGTAATTATGCAGTAGTAGTAACCGATACCAAAGGATGTTCCGCTACAGCGAATGGTGTTGTTGGCATTCACCCTAATCCAACATTAGTGGTAACGCCATCGTCGGCTAATATTCGTATGGGCGATACATTGCCTATAACAACCACGGGTGGTGTGTTGTATTATTGGGTACCTCCTTACGGATTAAGTTGCAGTACTTGTCCCGACCCCTTGGCCTTCCCTTACCAAAGCACCTTGTATTGTGTAGAAGGTTACGATGAACATGGTTGTAAAGACACCGCCTGCGTTCAAATAAATGTGGAACCAACGTGCAATGAATATTTTGTTCCTAATGCCTTCTCGCCCAATGGCGATGGTGTAAACGACCGTTTCTTAGTGAAAGGCCGTTGTGTAACGCATGCGTTTATCAAAGTAATGAATCGGTGGGGCGAAATGGTATTTAATTCGCAAGTATCCGGCGATTCGTGGGATGGCACCTTCAAGGGGGCTAAACAAAATCCGGGTGTATTCTTTTACCTCATTGATTTGCAATTGCTTGATGGACGTCGATTAACCTTGTCGGGCGACCTAACCTTGTTGCGATAAGGCTAGTTGGCTTCAATAAGTTCGTGCAATTGAATGCATTGCATGGCTTCGGCCACATCGTGTACGCGTAGTATGGAAGCACCGTTTTTTAATGCGTGCATATGTAAAGCACTTGTGCCATTCATCGCCTCATTGGCTGAAATAGCGAGTGGTTTATAAATCATCGATTTTCTAGAAATACCAACCAATATTGGTTTGTTTAACGATGAGAAGGCGTCTAGTTGATTTAATAATTGGTAGTTGTGTTGAAGTGTTTTGCCAAAACCAAATCCGGGGTCGAGAATGAGGTTGTTGATGCCAGCTTGACCGAGTGTATGCACCCGTTCGGAAAAATACGCTTTTACGTCTTCCACCACGTTGTTGTAAACAGGGTTTTGTTGCATGGTTTGCGGTTTCCCTAAGGCATGCATGCATACGAAGGACATTTGGGTATTGGCCACCAAGGGTATGATATTGGGGTCGAAGGTGCCACCACTAATATCGTTGATGATATGTGCGCCATGGATAATAGCCTTTTCGGCTACATCGGCGCGGTAAGTATCAACCGATAAAAAGGTATTCGGGAAGCGTTGTTTGAGTAATTGCAATACCGGAATAATTCGATTGGCTTCGGTTTCAGTATCAATTTCATCGGCGCCCGGGCGTGTGCTCATGCCGCCTACATCCAGTATAGTGGCTCCGGCAAGAATCATGGTTTCGGCAGTTTGCAACATTGCCTCGATCGAGCTATCTCGACCTTGGTTATAAAACGAATCGGGCGTGGCATTTAAAATGCCCATAATAATAGGCCCATCAAATTCGTTTACTTGTCCATCAATGCGTAACGCCCATTTTTTTTTCATACAGATAAACAAACATACAGTACAAATTGTATATTCGGGGTATGACCCATGAACCCGATATGTTACTTCCGCGCGAAATGGCTGAAGCCGCCGAGGAAGCGGGTGTGCGAAAAGCCCATTTGCCTACCCCTATTTTAATTGTATTAGCCATTTTGGCCGGTGCCTTCATTGCGTTAGGGGCGGCGCTGTCGCATGTTGTGCTCACGGGCAATACGGCCCATTGGGGATTAATGCGTTGGGTGGCCGGGCTCGCATTCAGCTTAGGTTTAGTTTTGGTTATATTCAGTGGGGCTGAGTTGTTTACAGGTAATAATTTGTTGGTGATGGCCTTCGCGAATAAACGGATATCGTTGTATCGTTTATTCCGTAATTGGTTTTGGGTACTCCTCGGAAATGCCTTGGGGGCAAGTTTGATTGCTGTGCTTATTTATTTCTCGGGATATGCCGGTATGCACCAAGGTGATGTGGGTTTAACCGTACTTCAGGCCGCTGCCTCGAAGTGTGCATTGAGTGCATCCTCGGCTTTTTTCTTGGGGGTGTTATGTAACATGTTGGTTTGTTTGGCCGTTTGGATGTCGCTGAGCGCCCTAGATGCAGGAGGTAAATTATGGACCATTGTATTTCCTGTTGCGGCCTTTGTAGCATGCGGGTTCGAACATGTGGTTGCCAATTTGTATCTCTTTCCTTTGGCGTATTTGTTGAAAGTCTTTCCCTCGGAAGGAGGCCTTTTTGCTGTGCCTGATGCAGCGGTTTTAATGGCTATAGAACCAGTAAGTATGATGCAGAATCTATTTTTTGTTTTATTGGGTAATATGGTGGGCGGTGTTGTATTGGTGGGGTTGGTGTATTGGTTCGTATACCTTCAAAAGCGTACTTCCAAACTCTAGCTTATTTTTGTGGCATGAAGAGAAAGACTACTATTTATATTGGGTTGTTGTTAGTAATGCTTGTTGCATTTTTTGCTTATTGGTTATTGCTATCGAGCAATACACTGTTGAACAATAAAACCAAGTTTGTATATATTCCAACAGGTTGCTCCGATACGGGGTTTAAAAGAATTGTGTTGGATAGTAATGTGCTAAAAGGTACAAATACCTTTTTTGCCTTAGCCGGTAAGATGGGTTTATGGGGGCATGTAAAAGCAGGCCGATATGCCATCAAACCGGGTATGGGGAATTATGCGTTGGTTAAAATGTTTCGTTCAGGGCAACAAGAACCCGTTAAGGTGGTGATTAATAAATTACGAACGGCAGGTTCCTTTTTTCAGAAATTAAATAATGCATTGGAGGCGGATAGTGCGGCCTTGGCGTTGGCCTTCACCAATAAGGCTTATTTACAAGGCTTACAGCTAACGTTAGAACAAATGCCCGCGGTTATTGTTCCGGCTACTTACGAAGTTTGGTGGAATGCGCAACCCAACGAGGTGGCGAAGAAGTTCTCGGATGCCTATCAGGTTTTTTGGAATACATCGAGGCGACAGGCCGCAACAACCATGGGCCTCAGTATACCGGAGGTAGTAACGATTGCGTCGATTGTGGAGGAAGAAACGAACCAGAACGACGAAAAGGAAGATGTGGCGAGTGTGTATTTAAATCGGTGGCGTAAGGGTATGAAATTGGATGCCGACCCAACCGTAAAATTCGCTGTTGGCGATTTTTCGTTACGCCGCATTCTAAACATACATACACAGTTTCCTTCGCCGTACAATACGTATTTAGTGGCGGGCATTCCTCCCGGCCCCATCTGTACGCCGAGCCCATCCAGTATTGATGCGGTGCTAGCGAATAAGCAAACGAATTATCTATTTTTCTGTGCTCGCGAAGATTTTAATGGCCATCATAATTTTGCGGCTACTTACGACCAACATCTTGCGAATGCCCGTAAGTATCAGCAAGCACTCAATCAACGAGGTATTCATTAAAGAATAATGTTTTCATAAAGTGCTGTGGGGTATTTGAAATGACTTATTTTCGAAGCACGCACATCACCATGTCTTTACCGACAAACCGACGTTTTCGTTATTACGCACTGTATTGGCCTTTTCGATGGCCGCTATATTATTGCATGGCATTCGCATTGGCCTTGTTTTTTTATTTGCGGAGCGAAGCAGGAATAGCTTCATACGCCAACGATGTGATGCAATTAGGGGCTAAAATGATATTGGCTTTTTTAGTTTTTTTGCCCTTACTTTCTTTATTAACCCTGATTGGGTCCATTTTATTCTTTTTGTTCCAAAAAAACAACTTGGCCATTGCATGGCGGCATAATCGGTTGGAGGTAAATCGGATGGTTCAGCCCTTGATGGGTTTTGTGCGCGTTCATTTATTGCATCAAAAAGAGGTATGTAGCGAATCGGTATTGTTATTGCCAACATCAAAGTCGGGGTTTGTCTTCCTCACCGGAGCGATGGATTCTGCTGCCTTGCAAGCGGCCGATGTAGTAAGGGCTGAAACAATGGATGGACTTGTGTTTCATTTTGAAGATCCTTTTCGATTTTTTTCGATCAGTTTTTTTAAATCGGTTGCTTTAGAGCGATTACAATTACCCGATGCTCCTGCCGAAAATACCGATTGGTTATATAGCAAGCATCCCGATCGGGAAGAAGAGCATACTACCCACATGCAACGACGTGCGGGCGATTGGTTGCATTTAAAATCGTTTGAACCTGGCGATGATGTTCGACGTATTGTGTGGACCTTGTATGCTCGCCATAAAGCCTTGATGGTGCGTTGGCAAGATCAACAGGATCCGTATGGCGATACCCTGAGGGCCTATGTTTCGTTTAATGCAATGGATTCAATTCATATCGACCCACATCTATTTGGGTATGCCGAAACTCAATACAAACAACGTTTGTTCGCTTTATTGAAAGGGTTCCTACAAGAAGGGGTGTTATTAGATTGGCGAACCGATTATGTGCCTTGGGTGAAAGGGATATCGTTGGACGTATTAGCAGGCGAGTTAACGCGGGCTACATGGCATGCCAACAACCCGCCCCTACAGAATACAGATTTACCATCTCCTTCATTGGTTTTTGTATCGTCGGTTGATACGCCACAACAAGTTGAACAAATGGCCGCATGCTGGCCAGACGCTTTATTTGTGCATATAAACTTGTTTCAGCCTTTAACAAAACGTTCGTGGCGAAGCCGTTTGAAGAGCTTATTGTTCAAGCCAAACCCCATTCTGAATACATCGCTTTATAATACGTGGTGGCGTCATCCGCTTAGAGCCCGTATAATGAAAAATGAAAACCATATAAAGGAATTATTACAACAAAGCACCAAGGAGGGTGGGCTGTATGTTTAATTCGTTTATAGTACAAAAGAACAATAAGGTGGCACACCGTCTTGTTGGGTTTCTGAGTATCGTATTGCCAATATTACTTCTGTTGTGTTGGGTATTTATTCAAGAAAGAAGTGTTCTCACATGGCCCCTGCAGCGTTGTATTGTATCTACTTTTTATGTTGGCGGCGGATTAATACTTGCTTTTATATTGTACGCCGGTCGTTTGCGTTTTTGGCTCCCTACCTTATTTTTATTGTTGGTTCAATGGGGCGGGGAATTATTTCTTAATACTGTGATGCCCGGCGAATTCGACAGGTTTGATATCTATTCCGCTTGGTTAATTAATAGCACCTTGTTTGGCATTGGTTGGTTTTTGGGTTGGTCCTTACAGCGATTCCGATTGGGAGTATATATTTTCTTTTTTACAATACTGTTAGTTTCCTTACACAGTTTAAGCTTGGGTGCAGGTTATTCTGTCGATTCTTTTTTAGGGAAAATGGTGCCGCCTTTTTTAGGAATAGTCTGGTGTATTTTTACGTATGAATTGTGGCGGACGTTTAATTTTTCAGACCAACGATTTATAGCACGCTATTGGGGTAGGTACTTGATCGGATTGCTTATATTGGGTCTTCTGCTTGGTGCTTTTATTCGTCTGTTTTATCGCCATATAGAGGTAAGGTTGGTTGAATATTCGCAACAGCAAAAATCGTCGGAGCAATTAGAAAAAAAACGCGATGGCAAAATGGCCAACAAAACCAATATGGGTTTAGGCGCCTTGAATCAGCGAAATAATAATCCGAACCCTTTATTTTGTGCGCATATAAATTTTAATTTCCCCGATTCGGATATTCCCAATCCTTTGTACATGGTATCGTATCATTTTAATCGGTTCGATACCTTAACCGAGACCTTCGAACGCGATACATTATTTCAGTATTCCGATGAATTTGTGCCATCGCCGGCCAACTATGCTTTTTTTCAAACGTTTACCGATTCGTCTGTTTTAGAATCATTCGAACCGTTAAAGCTCACGCAAGAGGTTGAAACAGACGTATATACCATGCAGCTTTCTAACGAAGCTTTTGTAGCGCCAAGTACGTCATTTTCGGTACGGCCTTTTCCGGTAGATGCTCAATTTAAAACACAATATCATGCAGCTTATAAAGCGCGCTCTCGCGTATCGTTGCTGAATAGTGCATATTGGGTTTACAACGCACGCGATCCGATGTTGCAAGCGTTTCAAGAACAACGGTTCTCGGTGCTTCAAACAGCCGGTGATGTTAACAAATTGCCTGCCCGGTTTTTGTCTTATTATACCCAATTCCCTCGTGCCGGTATTTATCAACCCCTGAAGCAATTGGCCGATTCTTTACAGCAAGGTAAGCAAGGTCAGCTCGATAAAGTATTGGCTGTACGCGATTATTTTTTACAACTTCGTTCAGATGGTTCAGCGGTTTATCGATATGCCGATAACCCCGGTATTCCCGGCTTGCCCGGTGCTTCGCGTCTTTTGTATTTTATGTTTGAAAGCAAGCGTGGATACTGTGCCTATTATGCAGCTTCAACAGTTGCCCTTCTTCGCTTAATGGGGGTGCCATCGCGAGTTGTAACTGGATTTATGACGGTAGACAGGAGCGATAAAAACAAAGGGTGGTATTGGTTTTACGAAGACCAAGCTCATGCTTGGGTGCAAGTGTATTTCCCAAAATATGGCTGGATGGATTTCGATACAACCGTTGGTGATGAAGATGCACAAGAATCGCCGAAGCCAGATGCAACGCCACCTACAGAACCTAAAACGGCATGGTTGGTTTTGCAAGGTAATTTGGTAGAAGTAGATTCAACAAAGAAAACTATGTTACTGCATGTTCAGGATGCTGTTGTACAGCAAACTAGTTTTCATGCTCTGAACGATACCTTATTGTTGGATGTATCGAAACAGGTTTTTTGGAACGATTCAGTAAAGCTAACATGGCGTGATTTTAAAAAAGGACAACGTGTTTCGGCAATATCATATTCCGTTCTTGATGTATTGGATTCTAAATCAACTGCATGGCATAAACATGTTACGGTTTGGAAAAAACCAATACCCATCGATGAGGTCTATAGGTTGCCTTTGCCAAGTTCATCGAAAACCGTATTGGAAGAAAAGAATAAGCCATTATTTTTGGACGGATTGCGTACAGTGGCTTTTTTATTGTTGGCTTGTTTTATTTTACTGTTATGCATGCCCCGATTCAGCTACTATTATTTTTCGTGGCAAGTTAAGCGTTCAAGGAATTCATTATATCCATCTTATTATAAGTTGTTGTATGTATTGCATATGGCAGGCTATAGTGCTGAGCAACATTCGATGATGCATTTTGCCCAACATCATGTTGACCCGGCATTGGGTATTTCATTTTCCGCATGGTTACAGGTTTATTGGCAAGAAAAATATGGCAGTACTGTAATGAATGGAGCGGTATTGCAAGCGGCCCAAAAAGAGGCCGATGATATGGAGAAAAAAATATTAAATAATATCCCGTCTCGCACACAACGATGGATGTGGTTTTCATTAAATCGTTATTTTCGTTTTTGGGAGTTAAATTCATTTTTTAAACATTAATTTTTACCTATGGAGCACTCAATTGAATCGGTTACGGTTAACACACTGATAGACAGTATAGAACATGTTATTCGAGGCAAACGTTCTGAAATCAATCAGGTATTAACGTGTTTAATTGCCGGTGGCCATATTTTGTTAGAAGATAATCCGGGTACGGGTAAAACGGTTTTGGCTAAAACATTGGCTGCTGCTATCTCCAATCCGTCGGATGGGTTTAAACGGGTACAATTCACGCCCGATTTATTACCGATGGATTTGTTGGGAACGCATGTTTTTAATGAAGCTAGCAAGCAATTTGATTTTAGGAAAGGGCCATTATTTACCCACGTGTTGTTAGCCGATGAAATTAATAGGGCCTCCCCGAAAGTTCAAAGTGCTTTGCTGGAGTGCATGGCAGAACAGCAAATTACCATGGGTGAGTTCACCTACCCCTTGTCGGATGTATTTTTTGTTATTGCTACGCAGAATCCGATTGAGATGGAAGGGACCTATCCCTTGCCTGCGGCACAACTAGATCGGTTTTTTATGAAGATTCATTTTGGCTATGTTGATGAAGCAACAGAGTGGGATATTTTAAGAAACTATACGGCCATCGGTGAGCAATCGAAAGCGATGCAACAAGTTGTTTCGCTTACACAACTTAGAGCTTGGCGTATGGAAGCGGAGAAAGTATTTGTTCATGAGTCTATTTTAAAAGCGGTATTGCAGCTTATTCGTAAAACACGCGAACAAGAAGGTATCGTATTAGGTGCGTCTACCCGTGCCGCAATTTCGTTGGTGAAATGTTTAAAAGCATTCGCTTTTATTCAAGCTAGGAATTATGTAATTGAAAGTGATGTGGAAGCCATTGCAGGTTCTGTTTTATACCATCGTCTTATTTTCAAAAATAAATCAACAAGCAACCAACTATTGCAATCAATGATTCATGATACATTAAAGGCATTAGCAAAAATTGATCCGCGTGTTGATTAAAGATAAAGGATGCCTAATACCGGTTCAGCCATAAAAGGGCCACCCGGATATGATGCGGTATAGTCGAGGTTAAGCCAAATTTTACCATCGGCATCAATATGATAATGCAAGGGTTTTTGCTTGTTTTCGGTTGAAAATAAATTTTGCCCAATGAGTAGTGTCATTCTTTCTAAATCGTGCTTGTTGCCTATCAATATTTCAGGGTATACATGTTGTGTGGTAAGGGTGAGTCTGGAAATGCACCCTATTGACTGAAGACAAGCAGCCATTAAAATAGAATAGTCGTCGCAATCGCCTCCTAATAGAATTGCCGATTCGCTAGCTCGGGCATAATACTCGCGCGATTTTGGATCGTTGATGTAATTCCATCGGCTTTTAATTTCTTTGAAAACGGCAAATCCTTGAACCAGGTTTCGGTTTGGCCCTTGTTGTTGATTTCTAAAATGTTTATTGACGGCTTGAATAGCAAATTGGCGCACAATTGGACTATTATAATTGATTGCTTTCCGAAACGCGCGTTCATTTGGAAAGGGGTTTAGCTGCTTGATATCTAAGGCATTGGGTATAGGCGTGTATAAGGCGTTATAAAAAAGAGCCTTGTAATCGGTAATTAATGTTTGATGACTATATCGGTTGGTAAAGGTTCCGATTGTAAGCAGAATAAATAAAATTGCGGCTGAGGGGATGATAATTTTTTTTAATCGAATTAATAGCCATTCGAAGAAAATAAAAACGAGTAGGTACAAGAAAATTTTATCGAGGTAAAAAGGCCAATTCAACGGCGGCAGAAACCGATATAATAATATAAAAACAGGAATGGTGGTTAGTTTGGCAATTAGGCTTACAATGAGGGTTGACCCCAAAGCCTTATATTCCTTTTTGTTGTTAGCGCGATGAACGTCGTGGGTTGTGTTCGTCATAATTATCGGCCAAATCCGAAAAGTCCTTTGCGTTTAGGAGGCATAATAGGTTGAGCTCCGGCATTTGGGTTTAAGATTTGATAAATTTTACCCCAGCCCGGGAATCCGCCTACAATGCGGTCGTCGATATAAATATCAACATGTAGTTTTCTAATTGTTTGTTCGTTGAATTCTTCTTCCGGGAAGTTTTTGTTGACAGCATAAAAAATAATGCCATTCTTTTTGCAAAATTCAACGGCTTCTTCCAACGATTTACCACTGCGGTAGGTCCACAATATTAATCGATGCCCATCATTTTGTAATCGCTTCAGGGTGTCGAAGGCAAATGTTTTTGGCTTGCCTATATTCGGGTAGTTATCATCCACAATGGTTCCGTCGAAGTCAACCGCTATGGTTCGTTGTCTTGCTAAATCTAACATGGCACTAAGATATAAAATTTATATGAGGCTTAATCAATCAGCACATCCTCCATGGTAAAAATTCCCTTTTTATTGGCAAGAAACTCAGCGGCCAAGAGGGCGCCGGCTGCAAATCCTTCGCGCGAATGAGCGGTATGGCATAATTCAATGGTGTCGATGGCAGATGCCCAACGAATGAGGTGAGTGCCTGGCGCAGGGTCAATACGTTCTGAATGAATGGGTAGTTCATGGGGTTGTTGAGCTATTTCTTTTACCCATGTGTTTTTTGTAGGATGTTCAGCGAGAATACCTTCGGCTAATGTAACCGCGGTACCGCTTGGAGCATCCTTTTTTTGAGTGTGGTGGATTTCGTTGATGGAAACATCGTATTGTGGGTAACGACCTAGTAATTTCGAGGCGTACCGATTTATTTTGAAAAACAAGTTCACACCCAAGCTAAAATTACTGGCATACAATAAGGCGGTATTGTTATTTAAGGCCAATTGTTGTGCTTCTTCGAGATGATCTAACCAAGCGGTTGAACCACAAACGGTGGGCTTACCGGCATTCAAACAAGCACTTACCATCTTAAAGGCAGAATCGGGGCCTGTGAATTCGATGCATACATCGGCGTTTTGTAACGCGTTGGTTGTTAATTCGTGGGCATTGCTTCGTTCAATTTTGAGTACAATACGATGCCCTTTCGCAGTTGCGAGTGTTTCAATGGTTTTTCCCATTTTCCCATATCCAATCAATGCAATATTCATAGTTTAACGATTCAGGGTGATTAAACAACGCACGCCAGGTTGCTGAAAGTTATTCCACATAGGTTGAATGCGCATACTGATATCTTTACTCATGTCGAAACTTTTTAAGTGGGCACTTATAAAGGCATCTAAAATATTGGCTGCGTAGAATGCGGTCATACCTATAACGGTATATTCCACATAGGTACGATAACCTTTTCGGAGGGTGTTTATATCGTCGGTTGAATATTGGAACAGCGTATCGGTGGTAGCAGGGTTGTTATCAATTCGGCCTTGATAAACGGTTTGGTACAAACGATATTGTTTTGAATTGTAATTTAATACTAGTCCTAAGGTTGTAAAGCCCGCTAATACAAATCCGGTTTTCCAATATTGTCGGTTGTAGGTTTGTCCTAACCCGGGTAGCAAGGCCGAATAAAAACCGGCACGTTTAGGGGTTGGGTGTTTGGTATTGAAGGAATAATATTTAGCCGGCGTGAAATCGGAGCGTAAGGAATCGAAGCGAATTTGGCCAAAGGCAGAAAATTGGTTGCCGTTGGCCAGGGAAGCGAACACGAACATGAGCAAGAAAGCGAACGATTTCATACTCAACGATTTAGAGTTTCATGGCATCGAGAATACGTTCTAAATCGCCGTCGTTATAAAATTCAATTGTAATAGCACCTTGTCCATTTTTTTTACGTTGTAGTTGAACCTTGGTTGATAAGTGAGAGGCAATTTGATCTTCAATGCGTTTATAGGCCGGAGGCAATGTAGCTGTTGCTTTTGATGCAGTAGCGGGTTTGTCGGACCCACCCCGATTGATTTTTTTAACCAATTCTTCCGCCTGACGAACAGATAGTTGTTGGTCTATAATTTCTTTGGCTGCAAATAAAATTTGTTCAATATGTTCTAAACCCAATAAGGCACGGGCATGGCCCATCGACAATTGTTTTTCGCGAACCGATACTTGAACAGATGGGGGTAGTTTGAGCAACCGAATGAAGTTGGTAACCGAGCTACGATCTTTTTTCATGCGTTCGGCTACTTGCTCTTGCGTCATATTGCATTCGCTCATTAACCGTTTATAGGCCAAGCCAATTTCTATGGCATTCAAGTTTTCGCGTTGTAGGTTTTCGAGCAAGCCCATTTCAAGCATTTCTTGGTCGTTGGCTGTTCGGATATAGGCGGGGATATCGGTTAAACCAGCCAGTTTAGAGGCTTTAAACCGACGTTCGCCGGAAATGAGCTTGAAATGTTTATTGTCTATTTTAACAACCGTAATGGGTTGAATAATATCGTGTAGTTTAATAGAATCTGACAATTCTTGTAGGGCCGACTCATCGAAATGGCGTCGAGGCTGTTTCGGATTAACTTCAATCGACGTTAATGGGATTCGCGTAATACTTCCTACTAAAATTTCACCGCTACTGGCTTGTTGTTTTTCAAAGGCATTTACTTCGTCTTTGATATTGCCGAGCAAGGCACCGATGCCTTTGCCAATTTGTGCTTTGGTATTGGGTTTATTGCTCATGGTCCTCGTCGATTTCAATTATTTTATCCTCATTTTTTATTTTAGTGAGGTCGTTACGCTGAAGAATTTCACGGGCTAAATTCAAATAGTTAACAGCACCGGTCGATTCGGCATCGTACATCAATACTGGTTTGCCTAAGCTAGGAGCTTCGCCTAAACGAGTATTTCGGTGGATGATGGTATTAAAAACAGAATCGCTGAAGTGATTTTTAACTTCTTCCACAACTTGATTGGATAGGCGAAGACGACCATCGTACATCGTCATTAAAATTCCTTCAATGGCTAAACGGGCGTTTAAGCGCGACTGAACAATTTTAATGGTGTTGAGCAATTTGCCTAAGCCTTCCAAGGCAAAGAATTCACATTGTACGGGAATGATTACACTATCACTGGCTGTAAGCGCATTTACGGTGATTAAGCCTAATGAAGGGGAACAATCAATGATAATAAAATCGTAATCGTTTCGAATTTCTTGTAAAACGTGTTCTAATTTTTTTTCCCGTTGTGGATGATTGATAAGTTCAATTTCAGCACCAACCAAATCGAGATGAGATGGGATAAGGGATAAATTAGGACTTTCAGTTTGTAAAATAACTTGTTTAGCAGGTGTTTCGTTTACTAAGCAATCGTAGACACTCAGTTGAATGTTGCGTAAATCAAATCCATTTCCGGTGGTGGCATTGGCTTGCGGATCGCAATCCACTAAAAGTGTTTTGTAATCTAAAACAGCCAAACTACAGGCTAGGTTAATGGCGGTGGTGGTTTTGCCTACTCCGCCCTTTTGGTTTGCTATGGCAATAATTTTTCCCATTACTCACAAAAGTGCTTCATATTAATGGGAAAATGAATTTTTTTTATACACCATGCCATTGGGGAAACTGTGAATCTTTTTTTGGCCATGAATTTTGAAAGAATGCCTGTCGGCATCAATTTTTGACGATTTTTGTGGGATGGATATGAACCGATATGGTCGACCTAATTCGGAGCAAGAATTGGATGTTTTTTTGGAATTTGGGTGGTTTCGAACAGGTTTATATGTTTTTACATGCGATTTTATTGATTTTCAGCAAATTTTATACCGAACAATCTGGTTACGACACGATTTATACCAATTTAGCCCAGGTAAAACATGGAAAAATTTAAGTAAGCGAAATCAGTCATTTCGGGTTGTTTATTCAAATGCAACGGTAACTCCTGAACAAGAGTATCTTTTTCGATGCTATCGAAGGGCGATGTTGTTTGAGCCGGCCAATAACATCAATCATTTGTTGTATGATGGTCGAGATGCGGCGTTAAGTCCTTTTAATACCAAGCAAGTTTGTATTTATCATGATAATGAATTGATAGGGTGTGCTTATTTTGATGTTGGAGAAACCGCCGTTGCGGGTATTTCATCTTTTTATCACCCCGATTATGCGATGTATAGTTTGGGTATTTACATGATTTATTGTCAAATAATTTGGAGTCAGCAAGCAGGGTTTCGATATTATTATCCGGGTTATTTCATTCCACATTATACGCATTTCGATTATAAGTTAAAAATAGGGGTGAGGGCTTTGTCTTTCTTTCATCCTATCGAACGAATGTGGCTTCCCATGAACGAATATGCCGATTTGCCCTTGCCGATATAAGTATCTTAGTCGCATTTGTATTAAATTATTATTGTTTAATTGATAGTAAATTGTATTTTACAAATGTTTTTAAGTATTTTCACTCCAACGTTTCAGTTGAATTTACCCTCTTTAAATTATTATGAAAAAGATTTACGTTTTATTTGTTTTGATTTTTGTGTTTTCAGAAGCATGGGCACAGCCGGCTTCTTCGTACATTTTTTCAACGAATCCATTGGTGTCTTGTGAACCCATTCCTTCACCAACGGTATTATTTGGTTCCGGTAACGATGATTTTGCATCGGGTTTAAATCCTATCGGGTTCTCGTTTTCATTTGCAGGAGTTGCTTATACGCAATTTAGTGCTTCTACCAATGGGTTGGTATGTTTGGGTTCTACCACAGTAACTACTTGGACAAATACTTTTCCGGGTAGTCAGGGCACATTGCCGGTATTAATGCCATTTTGGGACGATTTATATACAGCCGGAAATGGTCTTCGATACCAAACTATTGGAACTGCGCCCAATCGTAAATTAGTGATTGATTGGGAAGTAACCAATTGTTGTGTTGGTGGAACGCCCGATAAACATTTTCAAGTTTGGTTGTTTGAAACATCCAATGTTATTCAGTTTGTGTATGATTATGGCGCTAATGTGAATTCATCTACCGTGGGTATTGCTAGTTCTACTACTGAATATCATAGCATTACAACGTCTACTCAAACCACGAGCACTACTATCGCAAACAACAACAACAATACATGGCCATTATTGGGGCGGTCGTATGTTTTTTCGCCCCCATTGCCTTGTACGGGTACGCCCAATGGTGGAACAGCAACGGTTAGTCCTAACCCGCCATGTCCTAGCACCAATTTTCAGTTATCTCTCAGTGGCGCTTCTGTAGCAACTGGTTTGAATTATCAATGGTATAGTTCTGTAAGTGGTTTGCCTGGTACATGGGGTATCATTGCAGGGGCTACAACCAATTTTCATACCGACCAATTGCCGGCATCATCGAGTATGAATTATATGTGTATTGTAACGTGTACAGCTCCCGGCGGTGGTTTCGACACCTCCGATCCGGTATTTGTGAATGTGCCTGCATGGAATCCGGCAGCTAATTGTTATTGTAATTCTTCGTCATCATTTAACCTCTATGAAACTATCACGTCGGTAGTAATGGGTACACTGAATAATCAAACCACTTGTGCGAATCCTTTGCAGGGAACTCAGGGCTTAGGAACAGGAACGGGAAATCAGTATGCCAACTTTACCGCTAACGTGCCTGCCCCATTTGTTTATGCCGGTTTATCGCAAAATTTTTCAATTGAAGTAGGCAATTGTAATTCCTTGAATTTAGGAAACAATGCCTTTAAAATTTATATCGATTTCAACCATAATTATTCATTTGCCGACCCCGGGGAAGAAGTTTATTTTTCCGGATTAACGCCCTTAACGTCTTTCCCTAGCACGGTTGTGAATGGTTCTTTTACCGTTCCGGGCGCAGCGTTAACAGGGTTGACTCGTATGCGTATTGTATTTCAACAAGGTGGTTCTGCTTCGGCTACCACCATTACACCTTGTGGTAGTTATAATTATGGTGAAACTGAAGATTATCTGATTTCAATTTTACCTCCTTCTCCATTCGATCCTGCAATTATTGCTATGACGGGTCCTGGAGGGAATTGTTATTCAGCTAG
>JBIKQE010000199.1:0-4468 GCA_044349815.1 Chitinophagaceae bacterium
CACAACCAGTTGAAAAACATCAACACAACTACAGCCAACAAATACCCCCACCGTGTAAGCGAATGCGTATCTAATAATTGCTGCATTGATTCATGCAAATGAGGTTGATGCTGAATTTGCCGAAACAACGAATAACCCATATATAGCAAGAGCAAAACACCGAGCCCACTTTTGAGGATTATTTTTATATTTTTGTTTCCTTGCACACCGTAAAATAACAGCATTGAAAGGCAAATCGGAAATAATATTAGGAATTGATCCCGGTACCCTCGTGTTGGGTTACGGACTCATTCGTATTAGTGGACTAAATGCCGAGCTCATTGAAATGGGGGTATTGAAGTTGAGCAAGTATAAAGACCATAACATACGGCTTCAACTGATTTACAATAAAATTGCCGAATTACACCGCCAATTCAAACCTCAGCACTTTGCCATTGAAGCTCCTTTTTTTGGTAAAAACGTACAAAGTATGCTGAAACTTGGGCGTGCCCAAGGGGTGGCCATTGCTGCTGCCATGCAATACGGCTTGAGCGCTACCGAATATTCGCCCAAAAAAGTAAAGCAATCTATTACAGGCAACGGAAACGCCAACAAAGAACAGGTATGGAAAATGCTCCAACAAACCCTCAAGTTCGACGACCGACCTGAATACCTCGATGCCACCGATGCTGTGGCCGTGGCCCTTTGCCACTTTTATCAGATGAAGGTGCCCGTGGCCTCTGGCAATAAACCCGCTGTTAATACAGGCAAAAAAGCCGGCAATTGGGAAGACTTTCTGAAAAACAATGCCCATCGAATAAAAAAGTAAGTAAATTCGTAACGTATGAGTAATAAATCGCTTCGCATTATATTTATGCTGGCCGTATTGTGTACGGTATTGGTGATTATTACCCAATTCTTTTGGCTGCGAAAAGCTTACGACCTCGAAAAAAGCTTGTTTAATACCCACGTTACCGTTGCCCTAAAAAATGTAGCCGTTCAATTACGCAACTTAAACAACAATAAAAGTCCGGTTGATAGCATTGTAACCCAAGCTAGCGATAAATATTACACGGTTAAAGTAGACGATAAAATCGATTCTACCGTATTGGAACACTTACTGAAACGCGAACTATTGGCTCAGCAAATCAAAACCGATTTCGAATATTCGGTATACGATTGCGAAACCGAAAACATGCGTTACGGAAAATACGTTTCGTTTAAAAAAAATATTGAAACCGATGAAATACCCGAACAAACGGTATTTCCGCGTTCTATCAAAGGGAACAATTATTTTGCGGTGAACTTTCCGTTGTTACAAGATTTTTTGAACCGCGAAATGATTAACTGGTTTGTTTCATCGGGCGTATTGGTTTTGTTTTTGTTGATTTTAGCCTATGCCATCTTCATCATCTTCCGCCAAAAACGATTGTCGGAAATTCAAAAAGATTTCGTGAACAACATGACGCACGAATTCAAAACCCCACTAGCCACCATCAAAATTTCGTCGGAGGTGCTCAAAAACCCCAATATTATCAATAATCCCGAACGATTACTGAACTACGCCACCATCATCAACAACGAAACCTTGCACCTTACCCACCAAGTAGAACGGGTGTTGCAAATGGCTAAAAGCGATCGCGACAAACTCGAACTCAACATCGAAACCGTGGCCTTAAAGCCCATGTTGCTCGATATGATTGACAAAACCTACAAACCGCTGCTTCGTACCCGCGGTGGCGATATTCGCATCTTCTTCAAACCCGATGATGTTAGCATCAATATCGATCGCTTGCATATGAAAAACGTTATTAGCAACCTGCTCGATAACGCTATCAAATACTGTGCCCTTAACCCCGAAATTGATATTCGGTGCGAAGATACCGGGGCGGGTGTCAATATCAGCATTCAAGATAACGGCATTGGAATGTCGAAAGAAAACATCAAACATATTTTCAATAAGTTCTACCGAATTCCAACCGGAAATCTACACGATGTAAAAGGTTTTGGATTAGGTTTGAATTATGTCAAGCTTATCTGTAAATTGCATGGCGGTTCAGTAAGTGTAAAAAGCGAACTTGACAAGGGTTCGGAATTTTGTATATTTATACCGAAATCGTTGAATAAAAAATAAAGACTATGCCACAAAAAACAAAAATTCTCTTGGTTGAAGACGACTCGTCGTTAGGCTATGTGATCAAAGACAGTTTAGAAGAGAAAGGGTACGAAGTTGTTCACGCCACCGACGGAAACGCAGGTTGGCAACAATTCTCTAAGAATTTTTTCGATTTGTGTTTGCTCGATGTGATGATGCCACAAAAAGATGGTTTCACATTAGCCGCACAAATTCGTCGTAAAAATACGCACATTCCCATTTTATTCATCACGGCCAAAAGCATGCAAGAAGACCGTATTGCGGGCTTCAAAGCCGGCGGCGACGACTACATCACCAAACCCTTCAGCCTCGAAGAATTATTACTTCGCATTGAAGTATTCTTAAAACGTACCAAAGGGCCCGACCAAGAACAACTGATGTTCCAAATAGGTCAAACACAGTTCGACTTCCCCAACCTCACCGTGAAAGGCCCCAACACCGATGTGCGCCTAACCCAAAAAGAGGCCGATTTATTACGCTTCTTCTGCCTCAACCCCAACCGTGTGGTAAAACGCGAAGAAGTACTCACCCGCGTTTGGGGAAAAGACGATTACTTCCTCGGCCGCAGTATGGACGTGTTCATTACCAAAATTCGCAAGTATTTGAAAGAGGAAAAGGAAATTGAAATCCAAACCATTCATGGGGTCGGTTTCCGCTTCATCAACCCAAGCGCCAAAGAAGATAACGCCGAATAATTTTTTCGAAGCGCATCGTCATCGCTTTAATCATCGAACATCCCGCTATCCGTCGGCCGTCCCCTCGTTTTCGTTCTGCAACATTACAACGTGCATATACCACGCTCGTACGCTCATTAACGTTTTCATTATGCCTATCGGGGCGCTGCCTCCTACTATCGGGGCTATTCCGCCAAAGGCGGATTCAGCAACTTTCTCTTTCTTCAGCAGTGAGGGTAGCGTAGTTAGACCGTTTGTATTTTCTGCAAAGCATCCACAATAGCCTCTTGTATTGCTTTCATTTCGTCAGCATCCAAACTCAATTTAGGCCGTGTGAAATTCACATCATCGGCTGTTTGCATAGGCACCAAATGCAAATGCGCATGAGGCACTTCTAATCCAATTACACTCAGCCCCACCCGCTTGCACGGAATAACTTGCTCAATGGCCAAGGCAATGGGTTTGGCAAACAACAAGATGTGTTGTAGCATATCGTTGGGCACATCAAAAAAACGATCAATTTCTTGTTTCGGCACCACCAAAACATGTCCACGCGCAATTGGAAAAACATCTAGAAAAGCAAAAAACAAATCGTTTTCTGCAATTTTATAGCAAGGCAGTTCGCCTTGAATTAAACGAGTAAATATAGAGGCCATCTTAAAAATGAATATCCAATATTTCAAAAGCCATCATACCACCCGGTGTGGTTACTTCGGCCACCTCGCCTACTTTCTTACCTAATAAACCTTTGCCAATGGGCGATGTGACCGATATCTTACCTAATTTCAAATCGGCTTCATTTTCCGATACAATTTGGTATTCGATATCCTTATTGGTTTTCTTATTCCGAATTTTCACTTTACAAAGTATGGTTACTTTACTCGTATCCATGGTGCTGGTATCAATAATACGCGAATTAACAACAGCTGTTTCTAAAACAGCAATTCGAGCCTCATGATGTCCTTGGGCTTCTTTGGCTGCATCATATTCAGCATTCTCTTTTAAATCGCCCTTTTCTCGTGCTTCTGCAATGGCACGGGCTATTTCAGCACGTCCTACCGACTTTAACTGGTTTAAGTCGTCAATCATTTGCTGAAGGGTTTCTTTGGTAACATAGGTAATTTGACTCATAAAATAGAAATGAAAACGGGGTTAAAAAGAATCAACGCTTCCTGAAAGAAGCGTTGATAATGTTGCAATATGAAATATGTTTTTAATCTTCAGCAGCTTCTTTGCTGTTGAGTGCGAAACGTAAACCGAGCACATGTACACCCGACGCAATACGCGTTGGACGGAAACTATAATCGAAAGCTAATTTGTTATCGCCCAAATTAGTTTGGAATGTTACACCAGCACTGATGCCTGTATAAAATGTAGTTGTTTCGGTAGCGCTAAAAATATTCGATTCGTAACGATATGCTACACGAGCCATAAAGGTTTCCTTGAAGGCATATTCAGCACCAAGACCTAACCAATCGCTGCTAAATGAATTCGAAATAAAGCTCAACATTGGTGTTAAACGATGTTTAGGTACAAATTCCTCTTGGGCTTTATCATCGGCCGACGTGGGCTTGTCTAAATAGAAATCGTAAGCAGCAGCAATGTTCAACTGCGAAGGCAATTGAAACTTATCGGAACGCGATTGCACCGTAATTTGTTT
>JBIKQE010000200.1:0-4454 GCA_044349815.1 Chitinophagaceae bacterium
CAATTCGAGGGGCGCGTTAACACTACGAACAGCGAAATAGGTCAGCATGGCAATGAAGGCGGCCAGCACGAGAAGGATTTTATGATACCAATTGATTGTCATATTATTTTGCGTTTACAGGGGCCATGAAGGTGGTGTTGATGGTTTTAATAATTGTTGAACCATCGTATATTCCAATAGTGAGGGGCATTTTTTTATTATGAATCGAACGGTTTGGAATAATAACAAATAACTGTCCTTGCTTTTCTTCGCCGGGAGGGATGGTAATGGCTTCGTGGCCAATTAATTGAATAGAGCCATCTTGATTGAGTAGTTTAATAGCGATGTGCAAGTTTTCGTTTTTTTTGTTGGCTACTTTAAAGTTGTACAAATTACTGATGCTGGTGTCGGAATTTTCTTGGTAGAATTGACCGGGGGTTCGGAGGATAGACACATCTACTACAGAGTGGCTTAAAAAAGTAAAACTCAACAAACCGAGTAAGGCCATTAAAACAGCCGAATAAGCCAGAATGCGGGGCGTGATTGTTGTTTTAACCCTGTGGGCGATATTGGCTTCGGAGGCGTATCGAATGAGCCCTTGTGGCTTTTCAATTTTTTGCATAATGGCATTACACGCATCAATACACGCGGTGCAATTGATGCATTCAAGTTGGGTACCATTGCGAATATCGATACCGGTGGGGCAAACCGTTACGCAGGCTTTACAATCGATGCAATCGCCGTGGGAGGCTGTTTGCTCTTTCATTTTACCGCGTGGTTCGCCACGGATATAATCGTAGGCTACCACAATTGATTTTTTATCGAGCATTACACCTTGTAAGCGGCCGTAAGGACAAGCAACAATACATATTTGCTCGCGCAGAAAAGCGTATACGGTAAAGAAGGCAATGGTAAACAACGAGATAGCAGCAAAGCCTGAAATATGTTGCGTGATGGGTTCGTTAATAATTTTTTTAAGTTCGGGCAAGCCAATGATGTAGGCTAGAAACGTATTGGCTATAAGAAACGATATGAGCAAGAAAATGGCGTACTTAGCCATACGCTTACTGATTTTATAGCTATCCCAAGGAGCTTTGTTTAAAGCCCGTTGTTGTTGGCTATCGCCATCGATCCAATATTCGATGCGGCGAAAAACCATCTCCATGAAGATGGTTTGGGGGCAGGCCCAGCCGCAAAATAAACGACCGAAAACCACCGTGAATAAAACAACAAAAACCACACCACTGAGCATGGCCATACCAAACACAATAAGATCTTGCACACCAAAATGCAAGCCGAATAAAATAAATTTACGCTGCACTACATTCAACATAAAAAGCGGTTCGCCTTTATATTGAAGCAAGGGCAAGGTAAAAAAAAGAACGAGGTAAACGATGCTGAACATTGAGCGGAGATTGTATAAACGCCCATTGGGTTGTTTAGCAAAAATCCATTTACGGCTTCCGTCGTCTTGAATCGTTGTGATACGATCTCTAAAATTTTCCTTATCGGGTTCAATAATGGCAGACATCGTGGGGGTGTTTTATAATCGGGCGGTGGGCTGTTGCTTGGTTCAGCATAGTATTTAGTGAGGGGGCTGTTGGTTGGTTCAGCAAAGTATTTAGGGCGGTGGGCTGTTGCTTGGTTCAGCAAAGTATTTAGTGCGGTGGGCTGTTACTTGGTTCAGCAAATGGCCAACAGGGTGTTTGTAAAGAAATGTTTTAAACTGCGGTGGGTTGGGAGATGTTTTGGGAACATTATTTACGGCTTTATTGGCACCGCACTCGAATCGGCAGGTGTGGTTGACTGCGTGGAATCGGACGAAGCGGCTTGGTATAAATTGCCTTGTGGTGCTTTCCCTCCCGTAACGTTTTTATTTCCGAAGGCTGTGATGATATACGACACAACGGCCTGCATATCGGCCGGCTTAATTTCGCTCTGCCACGAGCGCATCCCTTTTTCGGGTATCCCATATTTAACCGACTTGAAGATGGAATGAATATCGCCACCATGCAACCAATAGGCATCGGTTAAATTCGGACCAACACCGCCTTGGCCGTTATTGCCATGACAAGCCACACAATTTTGGGTGTACAATTTTTCGCCCCCGGCCAACATCGACGCATCGCTTAATAACGTAACGGTATTTTCATCTACGCTGGCACCGGCCTTTTTGATGTATTCTAACCGGTCTTGTTTTCCTTGCTCCATTTGCGCATCGTATTCTGCAATGCTTAAAGGGCTAGCTTTAAGAATGTGGTAATCGAACATGTAGTAAAAAGCAAACAAAATAGATCCAATAAAAATGTATTTCAACATAGGGGGCATACCATTGTCGAGTTCTTGAATACCATCGTAGTCGTGCGCTATCAATTGTTCAGCTTCTTGCTCAATGGGTTTGTCGCTACCCATCAGTTTATTCCACTGCAACCAAGTAGGCAAGGCTGTTTCGAAAGAACGAATGAGGCCTTTACGTAAAAGGAACTTATACAAAATAAAGCAAAGCATTAAAATAATAACGAACTCGAAAAACAACACTCCGAGTAGAACCCAAAATACGGTTGCTTCCATATCTAATACCATAGGAACGCTATCTACCATTGGTGCCGCATCTTGAGCCATTACCATCGTGGAACTACTAATTAGAATCAAGATAGTCAACAACCCTTTTTTGGCTTTCATAGCACGTGCTGTTTCGAGCGTATCTTCTTCAACAAGGGTTTTTACAATACTACCCAGAACGTAAATAACGGCCATCAACACCACAATAGTGGCAATCATCAATACGCCGGCACCGCTGGTCCAAACCGATAATTTTTCGGGTGCCATGGGAGCGGGTACAGATTGGGCACTAGTATTAAGCGAGAGTAATAAAGCCGGGAGGATAATACCCCCGTAGCGAAATTTATTCTTATAATTTTTCATGATCACAAAATTTACGCGTTATCAATTGGAAGGTGTTCGAGTTCTTCCATGGTTTTTTTATCGGCCTTGGCTACATAAACCAACAACAGAATAAAAAAGGCGAAGAAGAAAACCAAGGATATAAGGGGGTAAATACCTACACCTTCAATGGTTTTTAAATAATTAATGAACTTCATGGTAGAATTATTTAGCGGTTACACCGGTGTTTTTAATGTCTGTTCCTAAGCGTTGCAAATACGCAATAAGCGCAATAATTTCTTTCGATTCGAGGTTTTTGATATCTTCCGATTCAATCATCTTCTTAACATCATCGTCGGCTTGTAAATTGGCTACAATGCCTTTAGCTTGTACGTTAAGGTCGTTAACCGATTGCATATCGTATTGGTTGGCATATGGCACGCCCAAGGTTTGCATGGCACGAATTTTACCCGGAGTTCCTTCCTTGTCTATATCGTTGTGAAACAACCAAGGGTAAGCAGGCATTATAGAACCGGTTGTGATCCACGATGGTTCGTACATATGTTTGAAATGCCACGAATCGGGGTTCCTACCACCTTGGCGGTGTAAATCGGGACCGGTGCGTTTTGACCCCCACTGGAAAGGATGATCGTACACAAATTCGCCCGCTTTAGAGTATTCGCCATACCGTTCTGTTTCGTGGCGGAACGGACGAATCATTTGCGAGTGACAGTTGTAACAGCCTTCACGAATATAAATATCGCGTCCTTCCAATTCGAGGGGCGTATACGGTTTTACGCTAGCAATAGTTGGGATATTTGATTTCACCAAAAAGGTTGGAACAAATTCGATAACCCCTCCAATTAGCACCATTACCAAACTCAACAACATGAATTGCACGGGGCGACGTTCAATCCAACGATGCCAATATTCACCTTCGTGGGCCGATTTATCGTTAACTAAGGCTGGTGCAGAAGCAGGTTCGTTGGCAAGCAAACTGCCCGATTTAACTGTTTTCATTAAATTATACAACATCACTACAAAGCCACTGAGGTAAATGGTACCACCTAACCCACGGAGTAAATACAACATTTTAATTCGCACCACCGTATCCATGAAGGTGTACCGCAAGGTGCCATCGGGTGTAAATTCGCTCCAGCTTAAGCTTTGACTAAAGCCGGCCCAATACATTGGAATGGCATAAAGCAAAATGCCGAGTGTACCTAACCAGAAGTGGGTATTCATTAAGCTTTTCGAATAGATTTCTGTTTTGAAGAGACGCGGAATCAACCAATACAACATAGCAAAAGTCATAAAGCCATTCCAACCCAAGGCTCCTACATGCACGTGGGCAACGGTCCAATCGGTGAAATGCGAAATAGCATTCACATTTTTCAGCGACAATAAAGGGCCTTCAAATGTCGACATCCCATAGGCGGTTACAGCCACTACCATGAACTTCAAAATAGCATCTTCGCGCACTTTATCCCAAGCACCACGCAGCGTAAGCAAGCCGTTAAACATACCACCCCACGATGGAGCAATCAACATCACTGAAAAAACGGTTCCTAACGATTGAGCCCAATCGGGTA